>JAJWCP010000078.1 GCA_021617435.1 Pseudomonadota bacterium | reverse complement strand
GCTTTAGTAATGTATGTAAATTTGCCTTTATTATCAAACAGCAACAATTCGCTTGAAATATGCCGCAATGTGTTAACGGTTGCCAAAGAAAATTCCGCCAACATTAATTCTGTTTACACAACCAGCGGAAGCGGAACAGATGATAATCGCAAATTTTATTTTGAAGGCGATAAAAGATGCACTGACACAAGCGTTTGTTTACGCAACATGACTTTAGACAGCATCTATGAAGCTTGCACCAAGCATTTAGGCAACCGAGATGCAACCTTGAAATTTGAATTTAAATAAAAGACCAAAGGGGCGCGGAGAATGCGGATGATGCGCCGCAAGTTTTTTCTGCAATCGGCACAATCTAAAAGGTCTGCGGATGGTGAGGCAGATGCGACGGGGTTTTGGAACGTAGTGTACAAACAGTTACACGAGCGAGAAAATTCCTAGCAGCTGCCCGCTAAACGCAAGCCGCTAAACGCAAGTTGGAGGGGCGCGGAGAATGCGGCTAATGCGCCGCAAGTTTTTTCTGCAATCGGCGCAATCTAAAAGGTCTGCGGAGAATGAGTCAGATACGACGGGATTTTGGAGCGTCGTGTACAAATAGTTACACGAGCGAGAAAATTCCTAGTAGCTGCCCGCTAAACGCAAGTCGGAGGGGCGCGGAGAATGCGGCTGATGCGCCGCAAGTTTTTTCTGCGGTGTACTAAACCGCTACATAAAGAAAAAACTTGCAAGCAGGAGCCTATTATACGCGCCCCGTTCCATTAGATGTCGAGGTTAATCACATTCAAAGCATTTTCTTGAATAAACTCTTTTCTCGGTTCTACTACATCGCCCATAAGAGTTGAAAATACTTCATCTGCTTCTTCCATGTGGTCTATTTTTACTTGCAGAAGTGAACGAGCTTCCGGATCAAGCGTGGTTTCCCAAAGTTGCTCAGGGTTCATTTCGCCCAAACCTTTATAGCGCTGCAAGGTAATACCTTTTTTGCCGGTTCCCATAACCGCGTCAACCAATGATACCGGACCGTCAATACGTTTTTCACCGCCGCTTTTTGCCATTAATTTAGCCGATTCGGCAAAGTTTTCATGCAAAAAGTCTTTCATCTCGTTTAAGAGTTTGGCTTCAGCGCTTTCAATCACTGCCTGCCCGATAATATGGTCTTCTTTTACGCCGCGTAAAGTACGGTTAAATGAAATTGTGCCGTCAGCGAGCAATTCTGCCTTCCAACCTTTGTCATACTCGGCTTCCATAGTGTCAAGACGCACTGCCACACGGTTAAGTTCTGCTTGCAAAAGCTCTTTATTCTGCTGAACAGCCGCATCAAACAAGCCGAAAATCGCCATTTGTTCCAAGATTTTTTCCGGCGCTTTAATGCTTAATGCGGTAAGCAAAGCACGGGCTTTCATTGTTTTTTCAACAAAATTGATTAAATCTTGTCCCATAATTTTTTCGCCGCCGGCTTTTTCCAAAATGGCCTCATCGCAACCGCCGCGGACTAAATAATCTTCCATTTCGCGGTCGTCTTTAAGATAAATAATGGAGTTGCCGCGTTTAGCCTTATAAAGCGGAGGTTGCGCAATATAAATATAACCGCGTTCAATAAGCTCCGGCATTTGGCGATAGAAGAAGGTCAATAACAAAGTTCTGATATGTGAACCATCAACATCGGCATCGGTCATAATTACAATTTTGTGATAACGGCATTTATTGGCGTTAAAGTCATCGCGGCCGATACCGGTGCCCAAAGCGGTAATAATCGTGCCAATTTCAGCCGAATTGAGCATTTTATCAAAACGAGCGCGCTCAACGTTCAAAATTTTACCGCGTAGCGGCATAATTGCCTGATTTTTACGATCGCGTCCCTGCTTAGCCGAACCGCCCGCGGAATCTCCTTCCACGATGAACACTTCTGACAATGCCGGATCTTTTTCAGAACAATCGGCAAGCTTGCCGGGGAGAGTTGAAATATCAAGCACACCTTTGCGGCGGGTTAATTCACGCGCTTTGCGAGCCGCCTCGCGCGCGGTTGCCGCCTCAACTATTTTGCCGATAATGATTTTTGCTTCAGCCGGATGCTCGTCAAGCCATTCTTTAAGCTTATCGCCGACCACGCTTTCAACCACAGGCCGAACTTCTGACGAAACCAACTTATCTTTGGTTTGTGAAGAAAATTTAGGATCCGGAGCCTTTACGGAAAGCACGCAGGTTAAGCCTTCGCGCATATCTTCACCGGTAATCACGCTCTTTTCTTTTTTAAGCAAACCATTTTCGGCAATATAATTGTTAACGGTACGAGTCAGCGCGCCGCGGAAACCGGCCAAGTGGGTACCGCCGTCTTTTTGCGGAATATTGTTGGTAAAGCAGAGCATGCTCTCGTTATAAGCATTAGTCCATTGCATGGCAATATCAACCTGAATATTGTTATCTTCGCCTGAAAAGGCAATAATATTTTCATGCAACGGAGCTTTAGACTTGTTTAAGTGCGTAACAAACGCCGACAAACCGCCCTCATAATGAAAAACTTCTTCTTTAGGCTCTGCGCCGCGGTTATCAATCAAACGCAAGTGTACGCCGGAGTTCAAAAAGGCTTTTTCACGAATTGAGCGCTCCAAAGTTTCAAAGCTGAACTCAGTTTGGGTAAAGGTTTTCGGCGACGGCAAAAATGAAACTTCCGTACCATGGCGGTTAGGCGCATCACCGACCACCTCAACATGCTTAACCACATTACCGTCGGCAAATTCGGCATAATATTCTTTGTTGTTGCGCCAAATGCGCAGTTTTAACCATGTAGACAACGCGTTTACCACTGAAACACCCACACCGTGCAAACCGCCTGAAACCTTATAAGAGTTATTATCAAACTTACCGCCGGAGTGCAACTCGGTCATAATAACTTCAGCCGCTGAAACGCCTTCTTCTTTGTGCATATCAACCGGCATGCCGCGACCGTTATCGCGAATGGTTGCGGAAC
Source organism: Pseudomonadota bacterium (assembly GCA_021617435.1). Taxonomy (GTDB): domain Bacteria; phylum Pseudomonadota; class Alphaproteobacteria; order RF32; family CAG-239; genus CAAFZY01. The sequence continues at coordinate 3,634 of JAJWCP010000078.1, read as the reverse complement.
CGTCCGGATTTAAAATAACTTCCGTACGATCGCAGTAGCCTGCCAATGCTTCATCAATGGCATTATCCAAAACCTCATAAATCATATGGTGCAAACCCGAACCATCATCGGTATCGCCGATGTACATTCCCGGACGTTTGCGAACGGCGTCTAAGCCCTTCAAAACCTTAATAGAATCGGCATTATATTCTTGTTCGCTTTTTAAATATTCTTCATTGGTCAATTCAGTCATTACAACCCCTGCTTTTCTATATTTATTACTGCATAAAATATACAGCAAAGCCCCGAATTTACCAAGTGTTAGATTAAAGTTATCAACGGTTTTTAGCTAAAAAAGCACAAATAAATTAAAATAAAATGCCGTCTTATTTTCTGACGGCAAAAATATCAAAAATTTGTTCCAAATATGCCGTCAGATTTTTATCTTCAATCAGCGCGGAACACATTTCGTCAGTGGTGGTTTTATCCGTCGGTATCGGACGGTATTTTTGTAAATAATATTCTTTTACGCCTGCCTCTTTAAGTTCGTCGGCAATTGCGTAAATATCTTCAATTTGCAAAATTCGCGGGTCGCAAGTGGTACGACATTCAAAATGCTTGCCGCTACCAAACAAAATTTTAAGACTCTGTTTAATGTTTTCAACCTGTTTATAGCCGCCGGTCGCCCGCATATAACGTTCGGTAATAAGCGGCGCCTTAATATCAAGCCCCGCCCAGTCAAGTTTTGTCACAATTTTTTGCAACATGTCAGGACGATAACCGCCGGTGTGCAGGCCGATTTTATAGCCCAAAGCTTTAACCTCGTCTATTGCTTCCGGCAAACTGTCTTGCGCTAAAGGCTCGCCGCCTGAAAACACCACCGCATCAATTATGCCTTTGCGGCGCTCCAGTAAAGCCATCAATTTTTCAAACGTCCAATTGCTTTCCGGCTTAGCTCCGAGTTGTTGCAAAGAGGTGTTATAGCAAAACGGACACCGCCACACGCAGCCTTGCATAAAAACCACCGCGGCAATATGCTCCGGAAAATCAACAATGCTGAACTTCTCAACATCGCCGATAATTATCGGTTCTGCACCCACTTTTCACCTCTTTCTTATAAAAAAGCCGCTAACTTGCCGATATTAATCCGGTAGTTTTAGCGGCAAAAGTTAAAAAACAAACCGACTATTCAGCCGCAATTGCATATTCTTCGCCGATGTGTTTAACGGCTTTCGCTTCACAGAAGCAAACGCGTGAATAATATTCAGACTTTTTACCTTTGTTAAATTCAGAAACCGGACGATGGTAACCCATAACTCTGGTCCAAATTTCGCAAGGCTGTCTTTCTGCGTCGGTTAATTTAATTTCATTAATATCAATAACATTGTTCATGGTAATCTCCTTATAAATTGTGGTTATGCAACATTTTGTTTTGCTTTTAGAGCATTAAGTTTTTCTGCTTTTTTCTCCTCATCGCAGATTGGGCAGAATTTGTGTTCCCCTGACAAATAGCCATGCTTCGGGCAAATGGAAAATGTCGGGGTAATGGTAATGTACGGTAGGCGGTAATTAGTCAAAACTTTTCTTACCAAATCGCGACATACCTTTGAAGATGAAATACGCTGATTCATATAAAGGTGCAACACGGTGCCGCCTGTATATTTTGTTTGCAAAGTAGACTGCATATCCAAAGCCTCAAACGGATCATCGGTAAAGCCGACCGGTAATTGCGAAGAGTTGGTATAATACGGATTTTCTTCCGTACCGGCCTGAATAATGCCTTTAAATCTCTTTTTATCTTCACGGGCAAAGCGGTAAGTCGCGCTTTCGGCCGGAGTGGCTTCCAAGTTATACATATGTCCGGTTTCTTCTTGAATTTTAACCATTTTAGCGCGGATATAATCCAAGAATTTTTCGGCAAATTCTTGTCCCCACTCATCGGTAATGTCATGTTCATCATTGGTATAGTTACGAATCATTTCATTAATACCGTTCACGCCGATGGTTGAAAAGTGATTGCGCAAAGTTCCCAAATAACGTTTGGTGAACGGGAACAATCCGTTATCAATCAAGCGCTGAATAACTTTACGTTTAATTTCCAATGAGGTGCGGGCAATGTTCATCAACTCGTCAACGCGGCTAAACAATCCAGCTTCATTACCTTTGTAAACATAGCCCAAGCGAGCGCAGTTAAAGGTAACAACGCCAACTGAGCCGGTCTGCTCTGCTGAACCGAACAAGCCGTTTCCTTTAGCGAGCAACTGGCGCAAGTCTAACTGCAGACGGCAGCACATTGAACGAATCTGTCCCGGCTTTAACACTGAGTTAATAAAGTTTTGGAAATAAGGCATACCGTATTTTGCGGTCATTTCAAACAAAAGCTCGGTATTTTCTTCTTCCCACGGAAAATCCGGAGTCATATTATAAGTAGGAATCGGGAAAGTAAACGGACGACCTTTAATATCGCCTTTCATCATAACGGTGATATAAGCCTTGTTAATCATCGCCATTTCCTCTTTTAAGTCACCATAGGTAAACGGCTGTTCTTCACCGGCAATAATCGGGTGCTTTTCGCGCAAATCTTCAGGACATACCCAGTCAAACGTAAAGTTTGTAAACGGAGTTTGCGACCCCCAACGCGACGGAACGTTCAAGTTATAAACCAATTCCTGGATAGCCTGTTCAACCTGACGATATGAAAGATTATCTTTGCGGATATAAGGCGCCAAATAAGTATCAACTGATGAAAACGCCTGCGCGCCGGCCCATTCGTTTTGCAAAGTGCCCATAAAGTTTACCATCTGACCGACAGCGGCGGATAAGTGTTTGGCCGGACCGGCTTCAGCCTTACCCGGAACACCATTAAAGCCTTCATGCAAAAGGTTTTTCAACGACCAACCGGCGCAATATGCGGCCAACATATCCAAATCATGAATATGAATATCGCCGTTGCGGTGAGCCTCGCCGACTTCCGCAGGATAAACATGACTTAACCAATAGTTGGCGGTAACTTTACCGGAAACGTTCAAAATCAAACCGCCGTTTGAATAACCCTGATTGGCGTTAGCGTTAACACGCCAATCAAGCTTTTCCAAATATTCATTGATTGAGCTTTCAACGTCAACCATAACCTTTTTGTCCGAACGCATACGATTGCGCTGGTCACGATACAAAATATAAGCTTTAGCGGTCTGGAAGTAGTTATCCGAAATTAAAACCTGTTCAACAATATCTTGAATTTGTTCAATGCTCGGCAACGATTCGGCAAATTTATGTTCCATAACTTTCAAAACTTTGGCAGTCAACAACCACGATTCCTGCTCGCCAAATTCACCGGTAGAAGTCCCGGCCTTCAAAATTGCATTATAAATTTTAGTACTGTCAAACGGGGCTAATGTTCCATCTCTTTTGGTAATTTCTTCAAAAGGGAATTTGTCATTACTGTTTATATGGGGCATTTCGTATTTGTTTTCTGACATTTATCTTTCCTTATATTAATTGCCTTGGGTTATCCGTGTATCAATTTGAATGTGGTATACTATATATTGTGTTAAAAATTTGTAAAGAAACAAGATATAGTATGTTCACAATTTTTTACGGACGATTTAACTTTATGAAAAACATCTTGCAAAATTAAAAAACAACCCTCAAGGGT
>JAJWCP010000077.1 GCA_021617435.1 Pseudomonadota bacterium | reverse complement strand
CAGTTTTGCGTAATTTACCATTAAAATAAGCTAAAGAATGAATGCAATCTTTCAAGATATATTAAATTTTTTGTTACCGCCGCGTTGTATGTGTTGCGGCAAGATTATGTTTGATAACAACGGTATATGCGCCGAGTGTTTTAATAAAATGACTTTTATCAGCGCCCCGTATTGCGCGCACTGCGGCTTGCCTTTTACCGACCCTTCCGCTATCGGCAAACAAATGCTTTGTCCTCAATGCTTGCAAGAAAAGAAGCCTTTGTTCAGGTTGCAGCGTTCGGCAGTAAAATATGACTGTTTTTCTAAAAAAGCCGTTTTAGCGCTAAAGTTTATGGATAAAACTGAAAATGCCAAAATTTTTGCCAAATGGTTAAAGCTTGCCGGTAAAGACATTTTCAGCGCCGGAGCTGATTTGCTTGTTCCGGTTCCTCTTTATTATACGCGCTTAATAAAAAGACGCTATAATCAGTCAGCGCTGATAGTAAAAGAATTAAGCTTGTTAACCGGCATTAAGACTGATATGCGCTCTTTGGCAAAAATTAAATCCACCAAACCGCAAGCGCGGTTCAGCAATCGCAATTCCCGCATAAAAAATATTAAAGGCGCGTTTAAAGTTAAAAAATCGGAAAATATTAAAGATAAAAGAGTTGTGCTGATTGATGATGTGTTCACTACCGGCTCAACCGCGCGAGAATGCGCTAAAGCACTGCTTGCCGCCGGCGCAAAATCGGTAGATGTTTTAACTGTTGCAAAAGTTTATTTTTAGGCTTTTAAGCGTTTTAAAATATTTTCAACCGAGTTATCAATCAGTTTAGAGTGTTGTTTGGCATCGGTATTTTGTAAAATTTTTTCTTTAACGATATTAACGGTTTGCGCTCCGATAAGGGCATTGATTTCTTTGCGAGCTCTTTCGGTTGCTGCCTCAATACTGTTTTCAACCTCGCGGCGTTTGGCGTTCAACTCGTTTTCAAGCCCGTTCAGCGTTTGAGTTTTTAAAATCTCAATTTCCGATTCTGATTTAGTTAAAATTTCATCGGCTTCATCTTTGGCATGCAAAAATTTTTTTTCATACTGAGCAAGTAAAACCTGAGCGTCATCACGCAGTTTTTCAGCCTGATTAATTTGGTCAATAATTCCGTCGCGGCGTTTTATCAGCATTGCTTTCAGCATTGAACCGACCGGCTTAAACAAAAACACCACCACTAAAATAAATGCAAATCCGACCCAAAACTCACCTTCTTTATAAAACGGCTCATTCGCATGCTCCGCAAAGTCAGCTTCCGTTTCAAGCGCTTGAACTTCAGCGGATAGTCCTTTGGCAATTTGCTCCGCATTGTCTAACGCGTCATTGTTTTCGGCAATTTTGTATGAAAAAAGTTCGTTCAAGGTCAGTATCCTTTATTTTTTAACGTCTAGTCCTAATTTTACCAAAATATCATCGGCAAATTTAGCGGAAATATCATTAATCACCGCCATCGTTTCAAGACGTTCTTTTGCCAGCGTATATTCGCTTTCGGCAATTTTTTCAGATAAAAGCTTGTCTATCTCTTCTTTTTTAGCCTTAATAGTTTCATCAAGTTCCGCCTTGTTTTTAGCAATGGCGGTTTCAGAATCTTTTTTGGCTTTATTTAATGCTTCTTGATATTTTTCCAAAGATTGCAGCGCCAACTGGTTAATGCTTTCGGCCTTTTGAATATAGGCGTCAATTTTTTGTCGGCGCTGTTTGATAATATCTTCAATCTTCGGAACAATAAACCATGACATAACAAACCACAGGCTTAAAAAACTGAGTATAAGCCAAAATATTTGTGATATGTATGTTGAAGGGTCAAGTTGAGGCATATTTATTTACCGGTCAAAATAACCAAAGCCACAACCAAGGCGTACAAAGCAATAGCTTCAATAGCGGCAAATCCTGCCCAACCGTAAATATCAACTTCTTTTTTTACCTGAGGATTGCGACCGACTGTATCAATCATGGTTGTCCACAATTTGGTAACGCCCCAAGCGGCAACGGTCATAGAAATTGCGCAAGCTGCGGCAGAAACATAAGCTAAAGGTTCCATCATTTTTCCTTTCAAAAGTTTAATGGTAATGTAAAGCGTCGCCTAAATAAATACAGCTTAAAACCGTATAAATAAAGGCTTGTAATAAAGTTATAAACATTTCAAAAATAATAATACAAGAGTCAAAGAACAGAGGAACAACTCCGCCGACTCCTAAAGCAACCACAAATCCGGCCAAAATTTTGAGCATAATATGACCGACGGTCATGTTCGCCACCAAACGGACGGTGAGGCTGAATGGTTTTGACAACAATGAAATTGCCTCAATCGGAACAACGAGCGGCGCCAAAGCCATCGGAATGCCTCGTGGTAAAAATGTGCGTAAATAGCCCCACTTTTTAGCCCTGATACCGACTACGATGTTAAAAATAAGCGCCAATACCGATAAACATCCGACAGCGGCCAAATGCGAAGTAAAAGTAAAGCTGTAAGGAAATAAGCCCAAAAAATTACCAAAAGCCACAAATAAAAAGATGCTGAAAATAAATGAAAAATATTTTAAGCCTTCTTTGCCTACCGTATCTTGCATTAAATTATGAACAAAATCATAAACGGCTTCCGGCACTGATTGCGAAAGAGATGGAATAACCGTGCGTTTGCGCAGGCAAAACCCGAATAAGGTAACAATAGCAAGCACCGCCAACATCATAAATAAAGATGAGTTGGTAAACGAAATGTCATAACCGTGAAAATGCAACGGAATAAGCGGTTTTACTTCAAACTGTTCTAAAGGGTTTGCCATTGATTAAATTACTCCTCGCTTTTATCTTCAGCCCTAAATGATTTATAAATATTTAACATTCTGGCGGCGCCGCCAAAAATAATAAACAAAGCCAACAACCAAGGCTTTGTGCCAAGTAACATATCAAGCAAATAGCCGATTCCGGCTCCGACCAAAACTCCGGCGATTAACTCCGCGCTGATTTGAAAGCCGACGGCCGAATGCCGGTACCCTGCGCGATTCGTATCGTCTTTTTCAATGGCGAGCTGATTTTTTTGCTTAAAGGCGCTGATTTTTTTGTTTATTGCTTTAATATCGTCAGGTTCGTTCATTTATTTTCCGCTTTGCTGATTAATCCGGTTATTAAGATAAGTAACAAGGCTGTTATAATCAGGAATGCCGTATAGAATTTCGTTATTGCTGTCACTGGTAATTAAAAACGACGGCGTGCCCTGAACTTTAAGCTTATCAATAGCTTCTTGCCGTTCTGCCAAAATGTTTTGCGCCAATTCGCGATTTTGTAAGCAAGTATCAAACTCATCGGAGTTAAATCCGTTTTCTTCGGCAATTTTTTTAATTACGCTCTCTGCGTTAAACGCCAATCCCCATTCTCGTTGCCTTTCAAACATGGTGCGGACAAACGCCGGACGAGCTTCAACGGGCATGCATTGCGAAACTAAAGCGCCTTGCATTGATTTACGGTCAAGCGGAAAATTTACGAACTTAATTTTAAGCTTGCCTTCATCAATAAAATCTTTCCTGAGACGAGGAAGTATATTAAGATGGAAATCAGCGCAGTGTGTGCAGCCGAGTGATGATATTTCATATATGGTAAGCGGCGCGTCAGAATTTCCAATCGTGTAAACCGGATTAAAATTAATGGCAATATTTTTATTAAGTTCCGCATACATATCGTTTGATTGCGCATGAGCATTGCCAACCAAAGTGAAAGTGCCGTTTTCAAAAACAAATCCTTTAAATGAAAGATACGCATAAGCGCACACAACATACAACAAAAGCGAAGTAACAAAAGTGCTGATGTAGCGAATGGTTTTTTCCACGGGAACTCTCCTATTTTTTTGCGCTGAAAATACTTTCACCCAGTTTTTTCAGATTATGTTTTAATTCTTCATGCTGAATATCTTCAACTATAGTGTCAATATATGTTTGTTCTTCATTAGTTACAAGCTTTTTCTCAAGGTTATCTTCATGTCCTGATGATATTTCGGGATTAATAAAACCGTCATTTTGTATCAATTTAATCCGACTCACCGCCTGATAACCGAAAAAGGTGTTGATTTTTTCTAAAATCAAGGTGGAGCGGTGCTGAATTTCCATAGCAAAACCGCCGCTTGCCGCCATTAAATATAAGGTTCCGTTGTTGCGGGAGCCTGGTTTAAATTCTATTCTTTGCGGCAGGCTGTATTTGGCTAAATCTTCTCCGATAATATTTTTCCAGTTGGTCAAAATTTCAACTTCCGCCATACCTTTGGAACCTAAAAGTTTTTTAACAAACGGGGCCATGGTGGCGGAAAGATTTTCAAATCCGTTGCCTTTATGTTCGGCTGAAATCAAATTATCTTTTTTCTTTTCCATATTTAAACCTTTAAAGTTTGAAGTTTCGCAAAGGGTGATTGTGCTGTACAATTTCAGCTAATTTTTCTGAGGTTATATGGGTGTAAATTTCCGTGGTGGCAATATTTTCATGCCCGAGCATTTTTTGCACGGAGCGTAAATCAGCTTGATGATTCAAAAGGTTGGTGGCAAACGAGTGGCGCAGAGTGTGCGGCGAAATTATTCGTTCGTCAAGTTCGGCCTCAATCGCCAACATTTTAAGATATTTAAAAAAAGTATCGCGCGTGATGTGTCCGCTTTGTGATGATTTTGACGGAAACAGCCATGCCGATATTTTGCCTTCCGCAATAAAATCTTGCCGGTAAGTATTACAATAATCCAATACTTCCCGAACGGCAGAATCTGCCACCGGCACGATTCGCTCTTTGTTGCCCTTGCCCCGCACCATAATTTGTTTTTTGTCGGCATTGATGGCGCATTCCGGCAGAGCAATAAGTTCTGAAACCCGCAAACCGGTAACGAACATTAAATCAATCATTACGCCGATTCGCTTAACCGATAAGTTGGAATGTTCCTTGGCGGTTTTACTTAAAATACTTATCTGCGCCGGAGTTAAAAATTTAGGCAAAGGCTTTTCTTGCTTTGGCAATGAAATATTGGCGGCAGGATTATCTTTCAATATGTTTTCTGAAAACAAAAAACGGCAAAATTCCCGCATTGCCGAAAGCTTCCGCGCTTGTGACTTGGGGCTGTAATAATGGCTGCCCAACGCTTGTATGTATGCCGAAATATTTTGCTCTGAAATTTTTTCAGGCAACACGGGGCAAATTTCAAAAAATTGTGAAATATCACGCCGATAAGCCTCAAGCGTGTTAACGGCGGCGCCTTTTTCCGCCGCCATAGAGTCTAAAAATAACTGCAGATAAGAGTTTGCCATTTATTTAGTGTAGTTAAGCGATACTTCTTTTTCAACATGATGTGAAATCGGCGAAATATCTTTAGTGGCAACATAAACAACCCCGCCGATAACCAAAAGAATCAGCGCCAAATAAATCCAAGTATAGTTTTTCTGTTTCATAATCAAAGTACCTCGTAAAAAATTGTTGCTAAATAAGGATAACACTTCTATTATTTAATGCAACAAAATTGAAAGAAGCGTTAAAAACAATGGTAAAAGATATAAATAAAATAATTCTGCTGGTCGGGCTGATGGGAAGCGGAAAGACCAGCGTCGGCAAGCGGTTGGCGCAAAGGCTTAATCTGCCGTTTGTTGACGGCGACCGTGAGATTGAAAAAGCCGCCGGACTTTCATTGGTTGATGTGCTTAAATGCTTTGGTGCGGAAGAGTATCGCGCCGGCGAAATGCGGGTGATGAAGCGCTTGCTCCAAGGCGAGCCCTGCGTTTTGGCTTCCGGCGGCGGGTCGTTTGTTGCCGGTCCTACGCGTGAAATGGCAAAGTCGCATGCGCTAACCATTTGGCTTAAAGCCGATATTAACACTCTCTATCACCGCACGGCGGGGCGCAAACATCGTCCGTTTTTAATGGGCGGTGATATGCGCTTAAAAGACAAGCTTGAAAAATACATCAAAGAAGAATACCCGTATTATTCCGAGGCTGATATTGTGGTTGAAACCAAAGACGAGCGGGTTGAAAATACGGTTACCCGTGTGCTTAAAGCCATAGATGATTTTTATATTGCGGAGAATAAAAATGCGGCAAAATAATCGCGCTTATAACGAGCTCAGAAAAATTGAAATTATCCCGAATGTGAATGCTTATGCCGAAGGTTCGTGCTTAATTAAATGCGGCAATACGCATGTTTTGTGCACGGCAACGGTAGACGATAAATTGCCGGCGTGGCTTAAAGGCGGCGATAAGGGTTGGATAACGGCTGAATACGCGCTGCTTCCGCGCTCAACCCGTACCCGTGTCAGCCGCGAAACCAAAGGCCCGTCCGGTCGCACGCATGAAATTCAACGCCTTATCGGGCGTTCGCTACGAGCGGTTACGGACTTAAATGCTTTGAAAGACTATATCATCAATATTGACTGTGATGTTTTACAAGCCGACGGCGGAACTCGCACCGCTTCAATAACCGGCAGCTTTGTCGCTCTGTATATTGCTTTGCAAAAAATGGTAAGCGATGGTAAAATTTCCTGCAACCCGATAAAAGAATTTGTTGCCGCCGTATCATGCGGATTGCACGGTGATGAAGTTTTGCTTGATTTAGATTACGAGGAGGATTCGTCCGCTCGCGCCGATACCAACTTTGTTTTAACCGAAAGCGGCAAAATTGTTGAAATTCAGGGAACGGCGGAAGGCGAGCCTTTTGCCAGAGAACAATTTGAAAAGCTGTATGCGTT
>JAJWCP010000076.1 GCA_021617435.1 Pseudomonadota bacterium | reverse complement strand
ACCCGTAATTGTGTTTTATAAGTATCAGGAATCTCTTGCGGACTTTCCGCCGGTTCGCGATTGGTTTTAAAATCAACAATTATCACCTTATCGGGAAAAACAGTCAGGCGGTCAAATTGCGCGGAAATAATTTTGCTTTCAAAATCGGCGCCGATGTCTTTACCTTTAACCTTGCCCATAACCGGCACTTCAGCCCGCGAATCGCCGCTGAATATAAAGTTGAACTGCTCATCATTAAACAGCGCGAGCACCTCATTTTTAATTTCAGCTCTGAAATCATCCGACATATCCGGCATGCTTTTGGCTAAAAACATATCGGTCAAGCGCGCTTTTTCATTAATATCAGCCTGCGGCGGCAAAAACTGCAAAAGTTTATGGATTAAAATACCGCGGCGGAAATAATCTCCCCCTTCTTTCAGCGGCGAGACCGCCGGAGTGTCGTCATTATCATCAGGGCGCGACGGCGTATACGGACGCGAGAGCGGCGTTTCTTCCGGCGCCGGCTGATTAAGCCACTCATACTTTTCAAGTTCAGGCACAATCAGTGTTTTCTCTGATTTAGATTCGGTCGGTTTGGCTGTTTGCTCGCATTTATAAACTAAATTACCGTTATCTTCGGCAGTGCCGTAACCGGTAAAGGCTTTTTGGCACAAGCTGTACCATGATTTTTCATCTGATTTAGAATTTTTCCAACCGCAAATATAAAGCATGTCTTCCGCGCGGGTTAACGCCACATATAACAAGCGGCGGTATTCATCAAACGCTTTTGCAGTATCCGCTTCATGAATTTCTTGGCACTTGCGGTCATAAAAATCAGCTCCAAGCGGATAATAAACCAAATTTTCATCGCCCCATAAGAGCTTGGCTTCGCGCTTGGCATTAACCACGCGGGTGGTATCCGGCAAAATCACGACCGGAGCCTGCAAACCTTTGGAGCCGTGCACCGTCATTATCCGCACAGCGTTATTATCAGGCTGGTCAAGTTCACGCTTGACGGTGATGTTATCTTCAACCACACGATTAATAAAGCTTTGCAAATCAGGCACATGTTCTTCTTCAAAGCTTAAAGTCAAATTAATAAACTCATCTATGGCGTCTTCCGCTTCAGAGCCTAAACGCGCCACAAATTTTTGGCGTCCTTTGAGCGGTCCCAACACATAATTAAACAGCTCAAACGGGCGGCAATAATCGGCCTTGTTCAACAAGCCGGTCAATGTATTTTTAACCGCGTCATATTTCGGATTATTTTTAAGCCTGCTCCACAGCGACGCATTGCCGCGATTATAGCATAATATGAATAAATCATCATCATTAAGCCCGAACAGCGGAGATTTTAAGACTTCCGCCAAACTTAAATCATCTTCCGGCAACAGTAAAAAGCGCCCTAACGAAATTAAATCCTGCACCGCAATCTGAGTAAGCAATTTAAGCTTGTCGGCGCCGCAAATATTGACATTGGCACTTTTGCAAGCTTTAACAAAATCTTCAACAAAGCTGTTGCGGCGCTGTACTAAAACCATAAAATCACCATAACAAAGCGGGCGGTGTTTGGATTCTAAAATTTCATGCCCTTCAACCATGCTTTTTATTTTTTCAGCTATTGTTTTGGCTAGTTTGGAGCTTGCCGATTGACGGGTTTGCCGTTGAGTGGGGAGCTGAAAAGCCTCATTATCTTTATCTTCTTCATCGCCTTCTTCCAGCGGCCATAATTCCACTTTACCCGCCTCACCGATACGAAACGGCAGATGTTTTACTTCCTGATTGTCAAGCACTACGCCTGATTTAGCCTCTTCTATTGAAAACAGGTGATTAACCGTTTCAAGTACGGCTGAAACCGAGCGGAAAGAAACGCTCAAATTAACATCGCAAAAATTACGGCTCTTGCTTGCAAAATGTTGACGCATGCGCTCAAACTCTGCCGGATCTGCGCCCTGAAAACTGTAAATAGACTGCTTGCGGTCACCCACGGCAAAAACCGTGCGATTATCGTCTTTCTGTCCGGAACCGGCAAAAAATTCGTCAGTGACCGATTTGATAATTGACCATTGCCCCGGCGACGTATCTTGCGCCTCATCAATCAAAACATGGCTGATACCGCCGTCAAGCTTAAAGAGCACCCACTCCGCTACATTGCTTTTTTGCAAAAGTTCTGAGGTGATAACAATTAAATCTTCATAGTCTAAACGCGCGGTTTGGCGCTTATAAGTTTGGTAACCATTAACTAAATCCGCAGCAATCAGCATTACTGCTTTGGTGGAATGGTAAAGTTCGGCTTTGGCTTTGTAATCTTCAAAAGTTTGCAAGCTTAAAGCCAGTTCCGTCATGCGCTCCACTATTTCAGGATATATTTTAATTGCGTCATTGCAGGCAAGTTTAGATTTAATATCGCCATTTTTACCCAAAAAGACCGACCTATAAAGTCCGTAATCAAAATGAGCTGTCACCGACTTTAAATTTTCAGCGTTTTTAATATCGGTTTTAGTGCTTTGCTCCAGTGCCGCCGTAATTTTTTTAATTTCAGCCCAAGGAATAGATTTTTGAAAAACATTTTCATCAGGAGCAATGTCCGCCTCTGATTTAAACCCCATCGCTTGCTGCAATTTTTTTAAAAAATTATCGGTTCCGTTACAGATTTCCAAAACTTTAATCAGGTGATTGCGGTTTTCCGCCAAAGTTTTAAGCAACTCAGGAAATTTAAATTCCGTAATATGTGAGGTTAAATAGGCAATAGCTCGGCCTTGCGGAGTGTCAGGGCATTGCTCCACATTCAAAATCAGCCGGTTACAAACCTCGTCAAGCGCTTCTTTAGCCATTGAGTCGTCCATAACCGAAAAATAAGGCGAAATTCCGGCTTCAAGCGGAAAGCGCTTTAAAATTTCCTGACAAAAGCTGTGAATGGTTTGAATCTTCATGCCGCCGGCAACATCTAACATAGTGGCAAACAAGGTGCGCGCACGGGCAACAATTTCAGCAAACTTGTTTTCATCTTTGATATTGCCAAGCAAACCTTTAAGCTCGCTGTTAAGCTCATTATCGCTGATTACCGCCCATTTACCCAAGCGCTCGGATATACGGCTGTTCATTTCAACCGCGGCGGCTTTGGTATAGGTAAGGCACAAAATTTTGGCAGGATTAACTCCGCTTAATAACAAGCGAATTACGCGGTCAGATAAAACCTTGGTTTTGCCAGTGCCGGCAGAAGCCTCAACCCATACCGAATATTGCGGGTCGGCGGCTTTGCCTTGCTGAGTTTCGGCTATGGTTTTAAGCACTTCTTTATCTTTTATATAATCTTGAGCGTTATCACTCATCATCTTCCTCCGTTGCCCATTCTTTTATCCGCTCCAAATGGTCATATTCAGAATATTTAGGCACATATTTAGGATTCGGACGCGCCAAATAGGGCGTGGTTTCAAAGTCAAAAGCCGAAATAAGTTTTTGCAGGTTCTCGCGGGTTTGCGCCAAAACTTTATCAGTTTCAGTTATTTCCGTAATTTTATTGCCAAGTCTCCAGTAGCTTAATTTATTAACTTTACCGGTCGGAATTTTCCGCCCGTTTTTGCTAAAACCGCCGGAAGCGGCAATCAGCCCTTCTATCGGCAGCTGCGGAGCATATCCGGCATGAACTTGTTTGTTTGAGCGGATACTGCCGGTTTTGTAATCAATGATGTCAATACTGCCGTCTTTGTTAAAATTGAGCCTATCGGCGCGAGCTTCCGCAATAAACGGACCGGCGGGCGCGGCAAACTCCATTTGCCCTTCAACCTCATTATAAATTTGCTTTATATCGGGGCGGCAGATTGCCTCTTGCGCTAAAACCCAATCAACGGTTTTAACAAATGACGGCCACCAAAAAGCCCGCAACTCCGCGCTTATTTCAGCTGACTGAAATTTATTTAACCCGATGTTTATTAATTGCTCGCGTGCATCAGAAGGCAGTTCTTGCGGAAATTTAGTGTTAAATTCTTCCAAAATGCCATGAATTAAATTGCCGTAATCGGCAAATGATAAATCTTTATCCGGCGCGTCTAACTGTTTAAGCCGCAAAATTTTGGCGGCAAAAACGGAATACGGATCACATATCAGTCTTTCTAACCAGCTGGCTGATAACCGACGCGGACGAGATTCTATCGGTGGTTTGGGCGCCGGCACTACGATTTTATCCTGTACGGCGGGCGTATCTTGCAAGCGCGCCAAAGAAGTATATTTATAATCAAGCAATGTTTCAGCCTCTTTGCCATAAGCCTTGAGCACCGTTTCAAGCCGGAGCAGCCACCGCGATTTGTTCATCGGCGTGCCGGTGACACGCTTGGCGCGGGTTAAATAAACCTTAGGCGCGCACATCAGTTGGCAAAAATCAGCCGCCATTACGCCGATGGCTTTTTCAGGCAGCGGCATGCCGAAATCCTTTTTCATCGGGCGCGACATCCATGGGTCGCTACTCGGAAGAGCAGGCCACACACCTTCATTCACCTCGCCGATAATAACAACATCGTACTGATTAAAACGCGCCTCAATCGGACCCAAAATTTTTAATCTGGGGTGAGTACCATACAGCGGGCGCACGGTTTCAGTCGCCATTAAAGCGGTTAAAAACGAAGAATATTGTTTGGGGTCAATCTGTTCCAAAACTTTTAACTGTGGCAAAACTTTGCTGAACAATGCCGCGGCTTTACGACCATCATCACCACGCCATAAAACTTTATCTCCGCCGCCGTTTTTAGACCCCGATAGCGCTTCCGCCACTTGCAAATGAGTTTGCAGCAAAGCGGTAAAATCAGTCTGCGGTTTTGCATACAATTCGGCAAGCGGAAGCATAATTTGTTTAAGTAAAGCCACATCTTGCAATAGTTTTTCAGGTATTTCTTTTTTATTGCCTGAATAAGCCGGAGTGCGCAATGCCAGCTCATAATCACGAACCCGACGGCGTAATGAAGCCAAATCAGAGTTCAGACGAATAAACGGATTTTTTAATAACGCTAAAATCGCGCTGTTAGAAAAATCTTCTTCCAAAACCTGAAGCATAGAACGCAGATAAATTCCAACCGGAGTTAAATGCAGCGGTTTACCGGCAGAATCGTCAATTTTAATCTGCCACCGCTCCAATTCAGCGGCAACACGGCGCGCTAAATTACGGTCAGTGGTCACCAATGCCGCAGTTTTATCATCAGCATTAAGCGTATCACGCATAATAACGGCAATGGCGGACGCCTCCTGCCCTATATCTTCTGTGGTTATAAGGTGTAAGTTTTTAGTCGCCTCAGAGGGGAGCGAATCGGCGGAAAGGCTACGCCATTCTAAAGTTGAGAGCGCCGGACGCATCATCTCTGAAACTAATTTTTCACGCGCGGCATTTTCCGGTGCTTGCACCTCTTTTACCTCAAAGCGTGAAATTTGCAAAAATTCCAACAGCTGTTTGAGCTCATATTGCGGGTGGCTTTCATCGGCTTGCTCCCAAGCTTCATCTTCAAGCTGTTTATCCAGTCCGTAAAAATAAATTTCGCCATTAGGTAAATTTTTGATAGTTTTTAAAAGTTGTTTCAGTCCCGGGAATAACGCGGTTATACCGGCGGCCACAATTTGCCCGCTCGGTTTGTTGTTTTGCCATATTTCGGCTTGAGCTTTTAACAGGGCATTTTTGCGGCTCGCCATATCGCATAAACCGCGTTCTTGCAAAATTTGCGGCCAATATTTACTGATAATTTGCAAAAAGTTTAAGGTTTCCTGCCAATGGACGGCATATTGCGCGGGCACCAAATTTTTTAAGCCGTCAAAGGAAAGCTGCTCATTGTAAAAAACATCCATTAGCTTGGCTAAGTCTTGCGCTAGGGCGAATGCTTGCGCAAAAGTCATTTCCGGTAAACCATATTCAGCCGGTTTTGAAACAATCAGGCGGGTAAATAAAAACAAACGCTCATAATTATCAATCGCCGGAGGTAGCTGGCATAAAACTTCGGGATTAGCATCAGTATTTAAGAAAATTTCGTCTTCATCGGTATCCGCTATCGGCACAATCTGCGGCAAAATACTCGGTTCTAAGCCATTGTCGCGGACAAATGCGTCACGCAATGAAATACAAGCGCGCCGGTTAGGCAACAAAAACAAAACATTAGCCAGACCCGCCGGATTATCGGCATAAATTCGGTTGAATTTTTTTGCCAAAACATCAGTCAGCGGACAGCTTTGCGCGATATTAAAAACATTTCCGGACATTTAATGATTATTGCTCCCGCAACCAGTGTAAAAATTTTTGCAGCGCATTGCCGCGGTGCGATATTTTGTTTTTTATCTCAGCGCCCAACTCGGCAAAGGTTTTATTATATCCTTCAGGAATAAACAGCGGGTCAAAACCGAATCCGCCGGAGCCGATTTTAGATTTGGCAATAGCGCCGTTGCACCTGCCCTCAAAATGTTTATAGGTTCCGTCAGGAAAGCCCAAAACCAGCACACAGGCAAAATATGCCGAACGGTCAGCACTGCCGGTTTGCGCAATTTCAGCAAGCAGCTTATCCATACCTTTATCAAAATTGCGATTGGGAGCATAGCGAGCCGAATAAACACCGGGGCGACCGTTTAAGGCATTAACACACAGCCCCGAATCGTCAGCCAAACACGGAACTCCGGTAATTTTGGCGCCGGACAACGCCTTTAAGGCAGCGTTTTCTTCAAAAGTCGCGCCGGTTTCATCAACTTCAGGCAAGTTTACCTCAAGCGCCGAAACAACTTTAATCCCAAGCGGCGCAAGCATTTCGGTAATTTCAGCAATTTTACCGCGGTTGCGGCTGGCAAATATCAGTTTTTCATACTTCATTTATTTAACTCCCAATGCTTGTTTTTGCAATTTAATCAAATCGGTAATTGCGTTTTGCGCCAACG
>JAJWCP010000075.1:5632-6977 GCA_021617435.1 Pseudomonadota bacterium | reverse complement strand
CGCTTGTTCCCAGAGGTTTACAAATTGCCGGAGAGCGAGATTCGCTCGCTGGTGCATTCAATTTACGATAACCCCAAAATGGGCGATGAGTTGTTAGACCATTTAAGCGATGTGATTAACAAGAAAAAGCCGGAATGGGGTGAATACTTAAACCCGAAACCGGAAGAGCCGGAGCAGACAGTACAGAATAATCCGTTACAGCCGGTGCAGCCGAAGCCGCTGAATCTGAATACGAGTTCAGGCTTTGAGCCGTACAAACCGCAAAAAAGCGCTTTCGGGCTTAATAACACTGGTGGCTTTGGCGGGCTTAATAACACCGGTGGCTTTGGCACCACCGGCGGTTTGAAGCAAAGCCAATTACCTAATTTCAGCAATGGAATGGATTTTAAGCGTTCGGATATGGTAACCGGTTTTGGTATTAACGAGGCTAAACACAAAGAAATGCTTGGCACGGGATTTTCAATGCCGAAACTCCCGAAAATGACGACATTTCCGAAAGCCCCAGAACCGGAACAGCCTCAGATGCCGCAGTTCGCGCCTGCACCGGCACCGCAGTTCCAACAAACAGTACTGAATCCACAATTCCAACAGGCGGCTCTGGCACCGGAATTTCCACAAACGGAAACGGCGTACTCTACCTACACCACCCAAACCCCGATGGCTTGGGCAAAAATAGAACCGAGAAAAGCATATGCAACATTTAATGGTCGTGAGTTTGATATTTATAACAATGGAGAATTGTTATATTCAATTCCGGCAATGTCAGGGAAGCCTTTTTATCAATGTAAAGATTTTGTAGGTTACAAAGGTAATGGTCCGCTTCCGGAAGGCTTATGGGAAATTGATAAAAATACTTATAGTTCGTATCCAGAGGGAACAAAATTTAATAAATTTCAACAATGGTTGAATAAAAGGTTGTTTCAAAAATGGAAAAATGATCCAGTAGCATGGGGATATGCAAGGGCCAGAATTATACCTCAAAATGGGCTTGATACCATGGGAAGAGATGGCTTGTTTATTCATGGAGGTGATAATTTGGGTTCTGCCGGATGTATAGATTTGACAGGTAATATGTCTAAATTTCAAGATTTTTTTGAGCGGTATCCTGAAAATTTAGATCTATTTGTCAAATACGATAAAGACTGTTGGTAAAAAATATAGGGTTGTGCAATATTTTTATTGCACAACCCTTATTCTTGTTATATCCTCAATATAAACTAATAAAAATAAGGACAAATTATCAATGACTTTGGATATTAAAGCAGAAATAAAAAATAGATGGCCGCAAATTAAAGATTTAATATGGACAGGAGTTAAGGTTTGGATTGCACTGCCGCTGTTTTTG
>JAJWCP010000075.1:0-5622 GCA_021617435.1 Pseudomonadota bacterium | reverse complement strand
GGCATACGATATTTTTATGTACAGTAATCCGCCGTATGGTTATGTTAAGCTCTGGTTGTTGGTGCAAATTGCGCTGTTTTTAATGTTGCAATCAGTTACGTTTTTACCGGCTGAAAAATGGAAACTTTATACACTTGCTGTTTTGGTGGTTATTGCGCTTATGATGTTCTTTTTTAATAATGATGTCAGAAAAAGCTATAACAAATATATGCAAGAAAATGTGTTGATTGATTATTAGCCGGAGTGATGGTTGATTATGAACAAAATTAAAAATATTACTTTTGCCTTGTTTTGTACATTCAATGTGTTAGTTGCTCATGGGTTTACTGTGATTTTACGTATTGACTTAGCACAGAAAGATAATTTTAAATTCTTTAACCATCATTTATGGTACGAATATAATTTTTATGTAGTGCTTCTTGTCTCAGCGCTGTGGTTAGCAATCATGCTGCTTCCTACCTATTACGCCGTTATGACATGGAATAAAAATTATAAAAAAGCATATATTGCGGCGCTTGTTCCGCTTGCTGTTATACTGGCAGATAACTTTTTACTTTAATAATAGAGCACCGCATATATAAATCCTAAAATAATGATTACTGATACAGCCGGTGCAGCCAAAGCCGCTGAATACGGGCTCAGGTTTTGAGCCGTACAAACCGCAAAAGAGCGCTTTCGGGCTTAGTAATACTGGTGGCTTTGGCACCACCGGCGGTTTGAAGCAAAGCCAATTGCCTAATTTAACCAAAGGTATGGATTTAAAGCATTCGGATAGGTGAATAAGGCTATGAAAATGCAAAAATATTTACGGCTGATTTTGTTGATGATTGCGATGCCGGTTAGGATAAAAGCGCGCGGGTGGGACAAATATATCCCCGCCAAAATACCAGATGAAAAAAAGTAAAGTTTAACCCCGCCGATGAGAGTGTCTCCGGCGGGGTGCTTAAATTCTATAATGCCGGAGGCATTTGCAGGCGTTTGAAAGCTGTTGCCTGATAACGCTTTATTACCCATTCAACCGTTGCTTTTTCAAATCCGGCAGCAATAATTTCCGCCTCGTTTTTATGTGCATCAAGATATAAAGTTAAAATTTTATCAAGTGCGGCATAAGGCGGCAGGGTGTTTTCGTCTTTTTGATTTAAGGCAAGCTCGGCGCTCGGGGCGCGGACAATAACTTCTTGCGGAAGAACGCGGCTTTGCTCATTGCGCCATTTGGCAAGCTCAAAAACTTGGGTTTTATATAAATTGCCGATAGGGGCAATGCCGCCGCATGTGTCGCCGTATAAGGTGCAGTATCCGGTGGAGGCTTCAGATTTATTGCCGCAAGCTAACACTAATCCGCCGTATTGGTTTGACCACGCCATTAAAATTTTGCCGCGGGCACGCGCTTGCAAGTTTTCAATAACTATGCCTTTGGGTTCTTCCGCAAAAGCGTTATGCAAAAAGCGGCGCTCTTCATCAATTAAGTTTTGAATATTTAATTCATGATAATTTAAGCCGTTAAGCTTAGAAATTTCACGAGCAATACTTATGCTTAAAGGCGAGGTGTATTTGGTGCGCATCATAATTGCGGTGACGTTTTTACCGCCTAAGGCATCAGCGGCAAGCACGGCGGTTAAAGCCGAGTCAATACCGCCGGACAATCCTAAAATTACCGTTTTAAATCCGTTGCTTACACAATAAGCTTTAAGTTTATCTTTAAGATTATTCCATAATTTTTCAGTCATTTTAACGCTCCTGATGTTGTTTGATTAATTGTTGTTGCAAGGTGTGTAAATTTTGCTCTAAACCTACGCCGTAAATATGCGGGTTGGCAAGCCGTTTGTACGCGCTGTCAAGACAGCGTAAATTTTGTTCGGCGCGGCTTTTTATTTCAGGTAAACTCTCAAAATTTTGATTGATTAATTTGCCGTTTTTTACCACCGGTTTTAACAAAGAATAGGCTTCTTCGCCGCATTTGAATACGGCATATTCGCCGATATCGGAATTTAGCCGGTATGAATTAAGACTGCGGGTCAGTTTTCCGTCTTTAATAAATTCAGAGCCTTGCAAGGTGATAATATCGCCTTCAAATTTGCCGTTGCGCACAATTCTGATAACATCGGTTGCTCCCGGAATGGTGGTTTTGCCTTCGGCAATTTTAATTTTGGGCTCGCCGTTATATGATTTGGTTTTGAACACGCCGCCCAAAGCCGGTGTGTCGTATGCGGTGACCAGTTTGGTGCCGGCAGCAAACATATCATAAGGCGCTTTTTGCACCATAACGAGGTTTTCAATTAAATGCTCGTCCAAGTCATTTGAGGCTAAAATTTTGGTATCAGCCATACCGGCTTCATTGAGCAATTTTTTGACCTCTTTTGCCCAATAGGCGAGGTCGCCGGAATCTATGCGCACGCCTTGCAATTTTACGCCGGTTTTTTGCGAGGCGGTAATAGCGTTTTTAATACCTTGACGAGTGTCATACGTGTCAATCAGCAGAGTGCTGTTGCCGACAGAAGCTTTAAGGTAGGCAATAAAGGCGTCAAGTTCGTTTTCATAGCTCATAACAAACGAGTGCGCCATGGTGCCTTTGGGTGGTATGCCGTAATATTCGGCGGCTTTCAGGTTAGAGGTGCCGGAGCAACCGCCGATAAAGGCGGCGCGGGTAGGGGCAAAGCAGCCTATATCTTGCGCGCGGCGTAAGCCAAACTCCATAATCGGGCGATTAACGCCGTCGGCGCAGGCGGCGTTTACCATACGCGAGGCTTTGGTGGCAATTAAACTTTGGGCATTGAAAATGTTTAAAAATGCCGCTTCGCACATATCAACCTGCCAACATGGACCGCTTACGCTTAACATCGGCTCATTAGGAAAAACAATTTCGCCTTCCGGTATCGCTCTAATGTTTAAGGATAATTTCTCTCCTTGTAAAAAGTGTAAAAATTCAGGCTGAAACATGACGGAGTTGTCTGCGTTTTTCAGCTTGGCAAGGTAGGCAATGTCTTTATCGGAAACATGCCAATTTTGCACCCACTCCAAAAATTCATTTAAGCCGGCGCTTAATAAGTAGCTTCCTCCGAACGGGCATTTGCGGAAGAACGCTTCCGAGGTTTTAGGCTCGTTATGCTTGCCGTCGGCAAACCATGCTTGCGCCATGGTTAAGTGGTATAAATCGCAATAAAAAGGGGTTCCTGATTGTAAAAGATTATTCTGCATGGCTAAATTCCTTTGAGGTTGGGGTAACTAAATTATGCTCAATTTTTTTATTTAACAGTTCTGAGCGAAAAAATTGGGCGGAGGTGATACTTTTTAACTGTCCGCTTTGAAGAGCATCAGTATATTTGGGGCGGGATACAATATCAGGTATCTGTTCATTTAATCCCTGACACAAATCTTCAAATACGCAAACTTTAGCGCCGCGTTTTAACAAGCCGTTCATGGCTTGAATTACGCAAATATCGCTTAAAACGCCGCATAGGAATACTTCTTTATCGGCAAAATCTTGGCTTAATGCAGAGTAGGTGCGTTTTTCATTCCAGATGTTGGTGGTTGACTTAAAAATATTTACCACTTTAATGTTATCTTTGAACGGCGCGGCTGATTGCCAACCCCATGTTTCGTAAGCGCAGTGCAGCGGAAAGTTTTGCGATTCAATAGTTTGGTGGTAGTTTTGCGGAAAGTGCGTGTCATATGAGTCAATTATGGTATCAAACATACCGGCTTGCAGATTGGCGCAAAATTTTTGATGGCGTTCAATAAGATTTTGATTGCAGATAGAAAGGTCACCTTGCGGGTGAACAAAGTCATTTTGAAAATCTATCCGCATAAGAATACGGTTGTTCATGTTAAATTCCCTTTCAGGCTTAGAGGGGGTTAAAAACGCCTGTCTTTTATAAGCCCTTTAAAAGACGCAGGCGGTTGGCGCGGAGCACGCCTTAAATAATAGCTTTTTTACGATAAAAATGGTCTTCAATAATGTGGTGATTTTCAGGGTGGATAAAGTTTTTCCAACGATTATCGCCGAATTTTATCATATCGCGCACCATGGTGCCGGTAACAAACGGAAACGCAGGATTGGTGCGGTCAACCAGCTCAATGTGCTCAAAGCAGTCTTTGAACCAGTGGGCGTCATACTGGCTGCCGGCGTAATAGGCATCGGGTTTGGGCAGATCAGGGAAAGTTTCGGCAATAAAGTCAAGCACGTATTCGCCCCATTCGGCAGGATTGTTAATATCAAACAGCCCGATGATTTTTAAGCGCTCATACTCGGGACGACTGCGATAAATGTTTTGAATCATTTTTTTGCGGGTGGTGTAGTTAAGCGGATTGCGCGCGGTGCCTTGTTCTTGAATGGAACCTAAAATTACGGTTACGCGCTCGCATTCTTTGAGCATACGGTCAATCAGTAAGGCGTGCCCAATATGAAAAGGCTGGGCGCGCATAATGGTAAGACCGTGTTTGTATTTGAAATCAGACATTAAAAAAACTCCTTTATAAGGAGCTCCGGCAGATAAAAGAATAGTTTTATCCTCTTAAATAACCTCGGCTCGGTTGTATGATGTTCCGTGCTTATAAGCCCTGCAAGCACCAAGAACAATTTTAATGTAACATGCGCCCGTTAAAAGTCAAGCAAAAAAATACCGCACTGCGAACAATGCGGTATAAGTTGCTTGTTAAAGGCAGCTATTTTTCACCTAGCGCGGTTAAAAAGCGCTCGGTTTCAATGGCTGCCATAGCGCCGGAGCCGGCGGAAGTAATCGCTTGACGGAATTTGGGGTCTTTAACATCGCCGGCGGCAAAAACACCTTCAATATTGGTGGAGGTGCTATCAGGCGCGGTGATAATATAGCCTTCCGGGTCAAGTTTAAGATATTCGCGGAAAATATCGGTGTTGGGGTGGTGACCGATGGCAATAAACAAGCCGTCTAAGTTAAGAACGGAGGTCTTGTCGGTTTTCACATTGCGGATTTTAATGCCGGTAACGCCAAGCGGCTTGTCAGTGCCGATAACTTCATCAATTACGCTGTCCCACAAAATTTGAATTTTTTGATGATTCTTAACCCGTTCCTGCATAACGGCATCAGCGCGCAGAGCATCGCGGCGGTGAATAAGATAAACTTTAGAAGCAAAGTTGGTTAAGTATAATGCTTCTTCAGCAGCCGAATTGCCGCCGCCGACAATGGCCACTTCTTTGCCGCGATAGAAAAATCCGTCGCAGGTTGCACAGGCGGAAACGCCAAAACCGATGTATTTTTTTTCGGATTCCAAATTGAGCCAACGTGCCGATGAGCCGGTACAGATAATTACTGCTTGCGCCTTAAAAATATTGCCGTTTTCAGAATTGCAGATAAACGGGCGTTTTTTTAAATCTGCTTCCGTGATTTTATCGTCAATAATCTGCACACCGACATTTAAGGCTTGTTTGCGCATATTTTCCATAAGTTGCGGACCGGAAATCGGTTCGGCAAAACCGGGGAAGTTTTCAATTTCAGTGGTGATGGTGAGCTGTCCGCCGATTTGACTGCCTGAAACCAAAACAGGTTTTAAGCCGGCGCGGGCGGCGTAAATACCGGCGGTGTATCCGGCAGGACCGGAACCGATGATTAAAACTTTAGTAACGTATTCTGACATGTTATTTTCTCC
>JAJWCP010000074.1 GCA_021617435.1 Pseudomonadota bacterium | reverse complement strand
CGGTAAATAATTTACTCATCATAAAACCTTTGTGTTAATTATTTTAAAGTATGTGAAAGCGTGGTGTCAACTATGGCGCGGCCGGTTAAAATATTGCGTCCGATTAAAACCTGATATTCAAATCTTTCGCGTTTGGCAAGCGTAAATTCGCTTACGAATTTTTCACCGCCGAAACTTACCGGCATCAAAACTTTTATACGATGCTCTTTATCATCAATACGTTTAATCCTGACGTTTTTGAGAATAGGTTTTTCAAAGGTATAAATTTCGCCTGAACGACGATTCGTAACCTTAAAAGAAACCCATTTTTCTCCGTCACGCTCAAACTCGTTCATTTCATCAACATCAAGCGATGAAGTGGTTGCGCCCGTATCAATTCTGGCCTCAAAGGCTGATTTCATCGGTAAAATATGAATCGGCTCAACCGCGCCGATAATGTTTAATGGCATTTTTTTAACCTCGGGTGTTTTTTGTGCGGCAGGTACAATTGCCGGCACGATAGAAGGTTTTTCAACATTTTGGCAGCCGGCTAAAATAAGCAGAGTGCCGGCAATTTTAATCAAAGTTTTCATTTACAAGTCCCATTATCTGAAATTCATATTCGTTTTAAGCGCATTTACAATCATTTGTAAAGCAAAAAATATTTAATTTTAGCTTAAAGCGACCGTAAAAATGATTGCTTTTTTAGCGGAAAAATGTTATATTATGTCTAAATGTAGGATTCTGTCATAAAATGGAGGTTGAAATGGCAGATGCAATTGAACGCAAATCATTGCTAGAGCGTATCAAAAAAATGCAAAAGCAAGCAACTGAAAAAACGCGCTCTGTGCGTAAAGCCAAACGCAAACCTGTTTCTGATAAAATGAAAAGCGGTTTGCAAAGCTTAATGCACTCTCTTAAAATAAGCGCGGTTGCAGGCGTTTCCTTAACGGCGCTTGCCACTCCTCTTCAGCCTGCAAGTTTGGCGGCAAATCCTAATCAATCGGCTGATATAGCTAAGGTTTTGCGTCAAAAAAGCATTGAAGGAGTGGTGAGCCAAAAAACGCAAGAAGTTCAGCAAGAAATTTTGCAAAGCGTAGACAATTTGCAGCAAGAAGTTATTACTGCCAAGCGTAGCGGTAAGCGCTATCAAAAAGTTAAATCTATTTTTGACGCTGTTTATCCCAAAGGCGGTTTAAGCGGTGATTATAACTATTGTGTGGCCGGCGCCATGTATGCGCACCAACGCTGCAATGATGAAATTTTAACCGATATTTTGCCGGATGCCTCCAAAACCGCCAAAGAATACGGATTCAGCAGCCATCCGAGCGTTTCCTGCCCGTATATGCGCAGCTATTTTAAACAAACCTTGGGTGAAAATTATGCCGATAAAAATGATAAAAACTTCAAAGATGTGTTGAACAACTTGGAAGCCGGTGATATTATCACCATATCGTCTGCGCAAAACACTTCTACCGGCGAACACTGCGTTACCTGCGCCGGTAAGGTTGAAGACGGTAAAATCAGCGTTAAAAGTCTTAACGGTGAAAGCGACTACGAAATTCCGGTCAGCCGGATTCGCGGTGCCGCCTGCATCATGAAGCAATACCGTGAGGTTTTAACCCGAAAGCTTGAGAATAACATTGATCGTTATGCCGAGCAGGGCATCAGGGGTGGAGCAACCATTAAGCTTACGGAGATTGAAGGGGTGCAAGCCATTAAAGATACTGCCCGTGTCAGCACTCCTACACATTTAAATTTGACAATGGCTCAGCAAATGCAACAAGCCAAAAGTCGCAACGGATAAAACTATAAAGGATAAACATCATGAAACCATTTGATTACCAGAGTAAAATTCAAGATTTAAAACTGAGCATATTAAGGAGTGAGGCCTTTGAACTTAAAAATAACCCTGATGAATACATTACCCTTGATAAGCTATGTTACAAAATGGCAGAATTATCACTTGAAAAAGATCAGCCGATTAAATCAAGCTTTAACGGCAAAGAATTTGTAATACCTGCGCGCACTGCTCCCATACAAGCTATGGAAGATTGGGTTGATCAAACCATGAATTTAGAAAATTACACTGAAAAAGATTTGAAAGACTTTATGAATCAGGCGAAAGACGGGCAGGATTATATAGTTCATAACCTTGACGATACCTCCAGAGAAGTTATAAATAGAAAAGTATGCGAAGCATTAGTGCAAAAAAATCCTGCAAATGCTGAAAAATTAGATACTATACAGTTAATGGATTTACATTTGATGCATTACACCGATGAAAAATCTTCCGATTCGCCGAATTATCAAAAAATGGCAATAGATTCTGCTGAACGTTATATGCAGGGCGAAAAAACTTTTGAACCTACCATTTATAATGTTTCAAAAATGAATGATTTACAAGAGATGTTGTATCGTCAAGGCAAATATTCAATGCAAGAAGTTGAAGCAAGGATGTCGCAAACTGAAACAGCGATGTTGCAGCGGGTTGATTTGGATAAAATTTCGCATAGCAAAGACTCGTTGGGGTTTGTTGATAAAATTGCCGCAAAACACCCTGAAGAAAAAATAGCAACAACCTTGCGCAGAGGTATCTTGGATATAAAAATGAGTAAATTATCCGAGCAGAAGAAATCTAATATCCGATAATATGAAAATTTTTTGAAAATCCCCTTGAGTATGTTGCTCAAGGGGATTTTTTTGTTACAGCATTAACGTAAAGCGTAGTCCGACGGCGGTGGCGTAGTCTGATTTTTGGTTCAGCGCCGGATTTAGATAAAACTGTACGTCAGGCGTAATGGTCAGCCGGTTGGCAAATCCCCAAGCCCAATATGCCTCAAAAACTTGTTCCGCGTCATGCGCCAAAGGTTCGCCGACCGCTGTTTCATTAATTTTGTTATAGGCGTAACCCAGCCCTATTTGGTCTAAGTTATTGCGATTGAGCGGGTTAAGCAAAACCACGCCCGCCGCCCATGACTGCTCAATAGTGTCAATATGTCCGGAAACACCGTTGACGCGGGCAAATACGTTCCATTTTTCACCGATGTTTTGCGATAAGTTTATTGACCAACCGTTGGTGGTTTGCGGTTGCAATTTAACTGCCGGTTGATTATAGAGCAAAACTGAAAATTCCGCATCGCCGAGCCGGTTGGTCGGGGCGTATTGCGCTTGCGCAAAAGTGGTAAAGTGCTTGTCGTGAATTTTGTTAAAGCGCACGCTCACCGCGTCAGGGTTTGAGGCGTCTTGCACGCCGATGGCAAAACTCCAATCGCCTTTCGGAGCAATTTGCGCAAACACGCCGACCCCGGCGGTGGAATAAGTTGATGAGGCGTTTTGTGACAAGGCGTAGTTCATAAAGTTGATTTGCTGATTGGAATTGTATGGCGAGCCGTCAAAGCTGTAAATCGGAAATTGACCGGCGTTTAAGGTCAGCCAGTCCATTTTGCCGCCAAGCTGCCATGAATAATATAATTCCACAAACTCGTTGGCATCATCGTCATAATCATTAATGGCGTTGACCACGCCCATGCGGTTGCCGACGTCCGCAGCATTATGATTGCCGTAACGCACAATGTTATATGCCATATTAAGCGAGCCGGTGCCGTATTCGTTTTTAAAGTTGGTCCAAGTTAAATACGGATAAATATAAGCCTGAACGGAATTATATTTTCCGCTTGGCGCCCCGCGCTGCCCCATAACCGAAACATCAACCCCGTAATCAAGCCCGTAATTTTTATTGAGCCAGTATTTGAATAACGAGTAATCGGAATTAAGGCTTTTGGCGTTGGCTTCCGCGCAGAACAAAGCCGCGGTTAAAGCGAGTATTGCTGTTTTTTTCATGATTATATCCTTTGCTTAAAATTAAATATGCCAACGATATAATCTTTGTTACGCTAAAAAAAAGAGGCGCTCAAAATATTGCAAAGCTAAATAAAAAATCTTGCGGGCACGGCGATAATCGTATATGGTGCAAATAAACAGGCTGATAAAGGATTTAAAAGTATGATTGCAAAATTACGCGGAATTGCCGACAGTATTTACGAAGACAGCTGTATTATTGATGTAAACGGCGTGGGCTATCTGGTGGCGGCGTCGTCTAAAACTTTGGCACGCTTAACTAAAGGCGCGGAAGTGTCGCTGCTGATTGAAACGATTGTGCGTGAAGACAGCATTTCATTGTTCGGCTTTTATGACGCGTGGGAAAAAGAGTGGTTTAATACCTTAACCAAAGTTCAGGGTGTCGGTGCTAAAGTGTGCTTAAGTATTTTATCGGTGCTTTCGCCGGCGCAGTTGGCGCAGGCGGTTTCGGCGCAGGATAAAAGCTCGTTTTTGCGCGCTTCCGGAGTTGGTCCCAAATTGGCGGCACGGCTTATTACCGAACTTAAAGATAAAATTGTTACCGTTCCGACCGGCGATGTTACGCTATCGGATATCAGCGGCGAACAGACTGTGCCGACACCAGCTGCGGCTCCGGCTGATGATACGGCGGAAGATGTAATTTCAGCTTTAATTAATTTGGGCTATCAGCGTTTGGAAGCCTATAAAGTTGTTTCTAAAATTTATGCCGACAACGCCGACAAGCCGGTTTCCGAACTTATCAGATTGGCGTTAAAAGAATTTGCCCGAAAGGATTTTTAAGCAATGGAAAAAGAAAGATTAGTCAGTCCCAAACCGCAGCCCGAAGATGAAAAAAACAACATTAATGCGCCCGTCAATACCCGTCCGGAGCATTTATCCGATTTTGTCGGACAAACGGCGGTTTGCAACAACTTAAAAGTTTTTATTGAGGCGGCCAAACAGCGCCGTGAAGCGCTTGACCATGTTTTGCTCTTTGGACCTCCGGGGCTTGGTAAAACCACGTTGGCTTCAATCATTGCCAAAGAGTTGGGAGTGGGGTTCAGAGCCACTTCCGCCCCGATGATTACCAAATCGGGTGACTTGGCGGCAATTTTAACCAATCTGGAACCGAATGACGTGCTGTTTATTGATGAAATTCATCGCCTTAATCCGGCGATTGAAGAGGTTTTGTATTCGGCGATGGAAGATTTTCAGCTTGATTTAATTATCGGCGAGGGGCCTTCCGCCCGTTCGGTGCGTATTGATTTGCAACCGTTTACGTTGGTGGGCGCCACCACTCGTTCAGGTTTGCTTTCAACTCCATTGCGCGAACGATTCGGGATTCCGTTGCGGCTTGATTTTTATACTCATGATGAGCTTAAAAAAATTGTGTTGCGCGGCGCCGGATTGCTCGGTATGCCTATTTCGGAAGCCGGCGCGCTTGAAATTGCCAAACGCTCGCGCGGAACGCCGCGTGTGGCGGGACGTTTATTGCGCCGCGTGCGTGATTTTGGCGCGGTTGGCGGCGGTACCGAAATTGATAATAAAATTGCCGATACGGCGCTCCGTAATTTGGACGTTGATAATTACGGACTTGACGCCTTTGACCGCCGCTATTTAAAATGTATTGCCGTAAACTATGGCGGCGGACCGGTCGGTGCTGATACATTAGCGGCGGCATTATCGGAAGAGCGCGATACCATTGAGGAAGTGGTCGAGCCGTTTTTGCTAAAATTAGGATTTATTCAGCGAACCCCGCGCGGACGCATAATTTCAGAATTAGGCTGCCAATATATGGGTATTTCCCGTTCCAAATTTAAGCGTGATGACAATCAGTTTGACTTGTTAAGCAACATTGAAAGGGTTGAAAATGACTTATGATGTTCAGGCGCCAAGCGGCAAAATGTTTGGCAAAACCTTTGTTTTTCCGGTCAGAATTTATTACGAAGATACTGATGCCGGCGGGATAGTTTATTACGCCAACTACTTAAAATTTGCCGAACGGGCGCGGACGGAGTTTTTGCGTTATATCGGCGCGGCTCATCAGCAAAACGCGTTACAGGAAGATATGTGCGGTTTTGTAGTGCGTCATGCCGAAATTGATTATCGCGCTTCCGCCCGTTTAGATGACGCGCTTACCGTTTCTTGCACGGTCACTGAAGAAGGCGGCGCCTCCGCAGTTATGTATCAGGAAATTTGCCGCGGCGATGAGGTTTTGGCGGTAATAAATGTTAAAGTAGTGTATGTCAGCCTTGCTAAAAAGCGTCCTGTTAAAATCCCCGAAGATATCCGCACCCGATTAAAAGGACTGTAAATTACATTTTCCACAAAACCACAATATTGCCATTGCTTTTGTTTCCGATATGGAGCGAACATTCTTCCAATAATTTTTCAACGCTTAAGTCTTTAAGGCATTTTGCGTTTGGTGTGCAATATTTATCACCCCAAAGCTTGCTTTGTCGGGCATCGTCAGTTTTGTATCCGCTTGAAGAATACACATAGTAAATATTAGCGCTGTTTTCTTTGATGTTATTGTAAATATTTTGGCACATTAGCAAATTTTCGGTGCTTTTGGTGGTTATTGGCATTACTATATAAAAAGCAACCACGCCTTTAACTTTTTCGTCATCGGTCATTGATTGAGGTTGTATGGTGGCGTAATAATAGTTGTTAAAAATATCATAGATATAGCTGTTGTGCCCTTGTTTAACCATTTCATTCGGGACTTCACCCATTTTAATAAGATAAGGAAACATATAGGTAAATTCGGTTAAGTTATTAAAACTGTGGGCAAGGCGGGTGATAGTGTTCAAAACCTGCGTCAATTGCTCGGTTTGCTTGTTTAATTTATATTTGAACATAGCTTTGGAATATCCGGCAATCGCCCCGACCGAAAGCACCCCGATAATAGCTAAGACTCCAAGCATTTCCACCATAGACCGACCTGCGCACAAGCTGTCACCATCGGGCTTGAGCGATGCGTCCTTCCCCTTTCTGTCACCATCGGGCTTGACCCGATGGTCCAGGTCAAACCAAGTAGCTAATTTGCTCCACCTGGACACTCCGGTCAAGCCGGAGTGTGACAGAGAAGGGGCGGATACGCCTCTTATACCAGAGCGTGACAGAGTGTGGTGTAAAAAGCGGCTAAAATCTGATTTCATAATAAAATCTCCTCAAAAAGTTAAATTTGAGAAGATTTTAGCTCGCGTTTTTTTTTTGCAATAT
>JAJWCP010000073.1 GCA_021617435.1 Pseudomonadota bacterium | reverse complement strand
GTCTCTGTCATGTTTTTCCAAAAGCGCGCTCAAATTTTGATAGCGGGCGCAAAATTCCAACAAAGTTCCTTTAAATACTGAATCTTTCCGCGCTTTTTCAGCCAAATACAAACTGAAATCATCATGTTTTTTTGCCGCTTCCACCAAAGTTTTGGCAATAATCCAACGCTCACCGTTTTTCACCCTGCTCCAAAGTTGCTCCGACTGCACCGATGAAACAACATTGCAGCGCTGTATAATATCGGCTAAAATTTCATTCATATCGGCAACAAAAACATCAAATTTATTAATTACAAAACCGTCTTTAATTTCATGCTCAGCATCAAGCATAACCCTTACCACCAAATCCGTATAGTCCTGATTTTTTTTCATCTGATTAAACAGCTGCGTTAAACGGGTATCAATCCCTTTGGTACGAAAATACTGGCTTACGAAACCAAACACTTGCCAAACAATCCACACAGGCAAAACCGTTAATCCGATATACATTGCCATAGTTGCGGCATTAACCGAATTTAAATCAACTCCTGCCAACAAGCCGTGAATATAAAGCAAGGAATAAACCAACCATAACAGCGATGAAAAAACAGCCACAAAAAACAAAACGGTCAACAAATTACCAACTCCGCAATTAATTATTTTTTCTCATAGTATTTAACTTTATCAGATATTTCAATTAAAATTCTTGAATATTTGACAAGAAAAAATTCACAAGGCATAAATTATCTGATGAAATTAACAAAAAAAGGTGCTATAAGGTGTTTTATGTTAATTAAAAAGAGGGAAAAATGACTACAGATTCCAATCAGGTTGTGCTTGATTTTGAAAAAAACATTGTTGATATTGAAGGAAAAATTGAGCACTTGCAAGAACTTGCCAAAGATGAAGATGTTGACATCACCAAAGAGATTAAGCGCCTGCAACGCAAGTTAAATCATTCGCTTAATCACGCCTATCAAAATTTAACCGCATGGCAAAAAACGCAAATTGCCCGCCATCCGGCGCGTCCGCATTGTCTTGATTACATTAACGCCTTAATTCAAGACTTTGTTCTGCTCTGTGGCGACCGTTGCTTTGGCGATGACGAAGCCATGATTGCCGGAATCGGCAAATTTGAGGGCGTTTCAGTTGTTGTTATCGGGCAAGAAAAAGGGCATAACCTTGAAACCCGCATGAAATATAATTTCGGCATGGCTAAACCGGAAGGCTACCGCAAAGCTCAGCGCTTAATGGATATGGCGTCGCGCTTTAACATGCCGGTAATTTCGCTTGTTGATACCGCCGGCGCATATCCGGGGGTTGATGCTGAAGCCCGCGGTCAGGCTGAAGCTATTGCCTCCTCCATTGAAAAATGCTTTGAGGTTAAAGCGCCGATTATATCCGTTGTTATCGGCGAAGGCGGCTCCGGCGGCGCCATCGCCATTGCCACCGCCAATGTTGTCATGATGATGGAGCACGCCATTTATTCGGTAATTTCGCCGGAAGGCTGCGCTTCTATTTTATGGCGCTCGGCTGATAAAACCAAAGAAGCGACTGAAGCGCTCAAACTCACCGCGCAAGATTTAAAATCATTAGGCATCATTGATGAAATTGTGCCTGAACCTTTGGGCGGCGCGCACCGCGACCCGACCGCAACCTTTGAAAATCTGCGTAAATCTTTACGCAAACACTTAAACGAACTTGCGCGCTTTAGCGGTGACGAACTCAAAAAGAAGCGGTCTGACAAATTTTTAGCCATGACCCGCAACTTTGAAAAAGCAGCCTAAACTTTGCAAATAACGGACTGTACAAATGAAAAAACAAACTTTAATTTTACTCATAACTTTAGCTGTTTGCTCTTGCGCCACCGTTCTTACCGGTCGGCACCAACAGCTTGCCTTTGAGTCCAACGAGCGCGATACCGAAATTTATATTAATGATAAATTTGTTTGCAAAACTCCGTGTATCACTGAAGTTACCCGCCGTAATGATAAACTTATGATTACCGCCAAAAAAGCCGGTTTTACCGACCGCACTATGTTTGCTGAAGGAAAATTAAACCCGATGACGGCGGTTAATTTCATCAGTCTTAGCACCTCAACTTTCGGATTTTCAACCGATGCCACTTCCAACAATATGTGGGAGTATCAACCGGGGTCAATTTATGTCACCATGCAAAAAGAACCGCGTACCGCAGCAGAACGTCGCAACTTTGATTATCAAAACAAGATTCGCGATTTTGTTTTGCGTAACTTTGACCAACTTGAAACCGATACTTATTCTGAACAAGGCAACGGCGAATATATCAAGGCCTTATCAGGTATGACATCGGTTCCTGCTTACGAAATTAAATCTGTTCTGCAAAATTCTTTTGCCGGTGCTGACGCCGCTGAAAAAATTATCGGGTTGTACGTTACAATCGGTAAACGTCCAAGCCATTAAGCCTTTCGGGTGATGTGCTAAAATCTCCTATCTCAAATTGTCACCCGAAAAACTCCCAAAGAGCAATCTTTGGGAGTTTTTTATTGGCTTTATGAGTTTAAGCGCTCTTAGAATCAGGCTTTCTGATTAACAGCGGCTCCGATTCGCCGTTTACAGCTTTTTCATTGATGATAATTTCACTGACATCTTTTTTATCGGGAATATCATACATCAAATTCAACAAGAGCCCTTCCATAATCGCTCTTAACCCGCGAGCACCGGTTTTGCGTTCAATCGCCTTGCGGGCAATGGCGCGCAGCGCATCATCAGTAACGCTGAGTTTAACTCCTTCCATATCAAACAGCGTAACATATTGTTTGATTAAAGCGTTTTTCGGCTCGGTTAAAACTTTAACCAAAGCATTTTCATCTAAATCATTTAAAGTTGCAATGATTGGCAAGCGCCCGATAAATTCAGGGATAAGACCGTATTTAAGCAAATCTTCGGGCAAAACATCTTTAATAATCTCGCCGATGCTGCGGTCCTCTTCCGATTCTACATTAGCGCCAAAGCCGATAGAAGTATTTTTACCGCGGTTACCGATAATTTTTTCAAGTCCGGCAAACGCGCCGCCGCAAATAAACAAAATATTGGTGGTATCAACATGCAAAAATTCTTGTTGCGGATGTTTGCGCCCGCCTTGCGGCGGAACATTGGCGATTGTCCCCTCAATAATTTTCAGCAAAGCTTGCTGCACGCCTTCGCCTGAAACATCGCGCGTAATTGACGGGCCGTCAGTTTTGCGGTTGATTTTATCAATTTCATCAATATAAACAATACCGCGCTGAGCCTTTTCAATATCATAGTCTGCTGCTTGCACTAATTTCAAGATAATATTTTCAACATCTTCGCCTACATAACCGGCTTCGGTTAATGTGGTGGCGTCAGCAATCGCGAACGGCACATCCAAAATTTTAGCCAAAGTTTGGGCAAGCAAAGTTTTACCCGAACCGGTAGAACCGATAAGAATAACGTTAGACTTTGCCACATCAACATCTTTATGTTCTTTTTGGCAGTTAAGACGTTTATAGTGATTATAAACCGCCACTGACAAAACTTTTTTGGCATAATCTTGCCCGATTACATACTGATCCAAAAATTCTCGGATTTTGGAAGGCGTCGG
Source organism: Pseudomonadota bacterium (assembly GCA_021617435.1). Lineage (GTDB taxonomy): Bacteria > Pseudomonadota > Alphaproteobacteria > RF32 > CAG-239 > CAAFZY01. The sequence continues at coordinate 3,637 of JAJWCP010000073.1, read as the reverse complement.
TAAATTTTCAGAAAAACTTCCGCTGACCGGATTTTTTTCTTCTTCTTTGTGCATTTCATCTGCAACAATATTAATGCACACATCAATACATTCGTTACAAATATAAACTCCGCGTCCGGCAATAAGCTTTTTTACTTCATTTTGGCTTTTGCCGCAAAAAGAACAGTGTAAAGTCTGATTATCTTCTGTGGTATCGCTCATAGCATCTCCTATTTCAAAATTTCATGCCGGTTAAGCACAATTTCATCAATCAAACCGAAGGCTTTTGCCTCTTCCGGCGTCATAAAATTATCTCTATCCATCGCTTTTTCAATAACCTTAATCGGCTGACCGGTATTTTCGGCATAAATTTGATTTAAGCGCTTGCGCAAATCCAAAATCAACTTAGCCTGAATTTCAATATCGGAAGCCTGCCCCTGAGTTCCGCCGGAAGGTTGGTGAATCATAATCTGCGAATGCGGCAATGAAAATCTTTTACCTTTAGCGCCACCGGCGAGCAAAAACGAGCCCATAGAGCAAGCCTGCCCCATGCACAAGGTAGCAACATCGCATGAAACATATTGCATAGTATCATACATAGCCATGCCTGAGGTTACCACGCCCCCCGGAGAATTAATATATAAGTAAATATCTTTTTTCGGATTTTCCGATTCCAAAAACAACATCTGAGCACACACCAAAGCCGAAACCTCATCATTAACCTGTCCGGTTAAAAATATAATTCTTTCTTTTAACAGGCGTGAAAATATATCAAAAGAGCGCTCGCCTTTTGATGTTTGTTCAATAACCATCGGTACCAATGTGTTATCAAAAACTTCTAATGCACTTTTGTTCATAAAATTACCTCAAAAAAATTACAAAATTTTAATAATTATTAATTACATTTATTCAATAAATTGTAAACAAAAATCGTAAAGCGCAAAAAAAATCGTATTTTTTCTGGTTTACATATCACACAATTTTTGTTACAATTCGTGCTATGTTGGTTTAAAGGAGAATATTTTAATGTTTGCCCCCAAAAGCTTTAAAAAGCTGCCCGCCACGGCTCGCGAAGTTTATCTCAATAAGTTAAAACTTGATGAGTTGGCAACGTATGACCCCTTTGAAACCACATTTTTAAACGGTTTACAAGTTTTAAGCCATCCCGAGTTTGAAGATTTTCATCGGGTGGTTAACTCATTAAGAGTAATGGATGATAACGGTATTTATCAATCCCGTCAAACTGATGATCTTAAACGCGACATTATAAAAACAGCTCGGCAACAAACATTTGTTGAACTTTTATACAACACTGAAACGCCGGATAAAAATTTATATCTTGAAACCTTAAAAGAAAAACTGATGATAAATCTGGTTAATTTATTGATTGACCCTGAAATCCCGACTGATCGCGATTTAAGCGGTCCTGAAATTTATCAGGTAAAAGAAACATTTAAACAAATGTTAGCCTCCGCATAATAAGCATATTTGTAGCTATAAAATTTCCAAAACAAACACCAAGCTCCACAGAGGAGGTTTCTTGCAATTTTTACCAACGCAAATTTTATTCTCTGCCGGTGTTATTGTTGGTTTTGGTAGTAGTGTGATGAGATGATTGTTGAGATGAAGTGTTGTTATTATCTTCCGCTCTCAGCGTGCGCGCAATGTTTGCCGCCCTATCAAGCGCCGCATAACATCTCTTCTCGGTTTCTTCTGATAAGCCTTTCTGCTTTTTATGCTCCTGATACCCTTCCCGTATCGGCGTCATCGGACTTAATAAAACATCTTCAAGCTCAGCCGGTTCTCTGTTCTTATACTTTTCCAACTCTGAACTTGGTATATTAAAACCTACCGGCATATACGTTATCGCTCGCCCGCTGTTCATCTTCGCATCCCGCAAAATATTTATGCGCCGCTCGCTTAACTTTACTTCTTTGGGCATACTCGCCGCTCTGAATCTCTCCGCATACCCCATCCACATTTCGTCTTCTAGCGGGATATCAAAACTTCTTGTCTTTAAATTCAGCTCCACGCCTAAATATTCATTCTTGTCAGGTATCACTATCGTTTCTATCTGATCTACAGGGTTTAGCGTAAATAACTCGCCCCGCTCAACCCCATAATCATCAAAATATTTCTGGTCTTCCGCTTTGTGAAATCTATGTACAAATCCAAACTCTTTTGCATACCGCCATGCATCATAAAAGCGTAACGTCCCGAACACGATATTCCGCGCTTCTAAGTCATTCCGCGGATGTGAAGCATACCGCTCTAACGCCAACTGCCGACCGGAATATATCGGCTCGTCCATATCTGCAGCATTGTGTTCTTGCTTGAGTCTTTGTGTAACGTCCTCGCCGTGTTCCCACGCATATTTATTGCATCTTTCAATAAAATCTTTACCGAACCGATATTGCAAATACTTTAACATCTCACCATCCGGATGGCGCGTGAACGGAAAACGCGGCTCTTCTTCCTGCGCCTTTAGCACCGGCGGCGATAACTGTTCAATCCTGATACCCAAAGCACTGCTCAACGGCATTGCTATTTTAGATTTTTCTATATCACGCAATAAGCGCTTTGCAAATGGTCTAGCATCCTCAGGCTCCATAAACGGCATTTGCACTCCGGTATTGCTCACCACGATTGTCCCCGGATAGGTCGCCGCCGGATCTTGATATGATACTGCCATAAAGTCATGCTCTTGTAGATATATAACTAACGCATCGCAATTACGATTATCTATATTGACCAATGCTTGATTATGTTCCAAATAATATTTAAATCTATCCGCATCAGCATAGGTAAAGTATACCGCCACCGGCTCTTTCAGGTCTTTTAGAGTATCGTTATCGGTTAAATCCGGATTCCTCATTAGCGATCCTCTTTACTGCCCTTAAACTTTTCTTTTATGTTTTCCAGTTTCTGTAACCGTTCTTCTTGCTCCCATTTTTTACGCAGCTTTTCACGTTCTCTTCGTAATTTTTCCGCAAAACGAGCTACACTTTCTGCCGAATTTCCAGCTTCTAGTAATCCTCGTATGGTCTTTTCATTAGCTTCTTCCCGTTCTTTAATCCTCTGCTCAACCGGCTTTCTTTTCTCTATTTCCTCTTCTTCTGTCCACTCCTTACGTAATTCTTCACGATTCTTTCGCATCTCTTCCTCTAATTGTTGCATCTTTTCTTCCGAATAATGATAATGGTTTTTGATAAGCTGTAAATTAATATTATCAGCCTCTTCAAGTTTTTTAATTCTCTCATCAATGGTCGGTTCTTTTTCTTCCGGCGGATTCTCGTCTAACATCACCGCAAACTGATTAAGCAACATTACACGATACTGCTTAATTTCGTGTTCGGTTAAGCCTTCAGCTTCCATCTTCTTTTGCCATTCAACCAAGTTTGGTTGCTCTATTTTGGCTCGGTCTAATATCATAAAACGCATTTCAAGACCACTTTTATGCCGACCTTCTTGCTTGTCAGCGTCATAATCCCAGTCGTCTTTAAAATTCTCGTAATCATCAACTCTTTCTTCAACCGAGTTATATACTTTTATTTCGTCTCTTCTGCTCATTTTAACCTCTCTTTTTGGTTTAATTTATTTTCTTTATACATCATATTTTCCCTTTTGTCAAAACCTTTCAAATACAACTTATACACAA
>JAJWCP010000072.1 GCA_021617435.1 Pseudomonadota bacterium | reverse complement strand
TATTCAAACAAAAACCCTCAAAATCAACAGGTTTCAAGGGCAGAAAAAATTTGCAGGCAGGTTCAGACTTACCGGCTTTAAGACCCCGCCTTTTCCCCCACTCGTTCCAAACGCTTTGAGGACAATTCAGCATCACCGTCAAAAACTTTGGCATACTTATGCAAAATTTTAGCGGCGACATCATTAAAGTTCCATTTTGAATACTCATACGGAAGTTCTAAAGTTTTGGCAAGCATATCTTTGGTTAAAATAAAAACATCGCCTTCCGCATCTTTGGCATAGTCACGAATACAGGAACGGGAGGCGCTTTTATTCACCTCCTTTTCCCACAGAATATTCCGGATTGAAGCCAGAATTTCATCCATTGACATTTCGTCTTCTTCTGCCATTTGCTTCCTTATAAAAAATTTATACCTGCATCATAACAGAAAATTTTTATTTATCAACCGATAATGAAAGCCATCTGCCGGCGGTTTTTTCCGAATGTTTTTCGGCATTATATAAATCGACCGACAAATTAAGGTCTTTAGCGGTTAAACGCCCCATTGAAAGCAACAACTGCATGCCTGAAACGTAATAATCGCGGCGAGCCTGAACTTCTTCAACGTTAGAGTTTAAAAGCGATTGATAAGCGTCCAACACATCTAAAACCGTGCGGTTACCCAAAGCTTCTTCTTGCTGAACACCGTCAAGAGCAATTGCGTAAGCTCTGATTTGGTCTTTAACCGAGGCAATTTTGGCTTGGTTAGCAATCATGTATTCCCAATTGCTGCTGACCGATGAAATCATACTGCGTTCAGCTTCCATAACCGCTTCTTGCGCCTGCCATTTTTTATACTTGCTCTGACGGATTTTAGCGCGGTTTTCACCGGCGTCATATAAAGGAACCGTCATATTAACACCCCACTTAAAACTATTGGTTTCAGGGTCTTTGGTAGTGTATGACTGTGTTTGTCCACGGGCGGCGGTAGCCTCAAAATTTACTTGCGGGAGCAAAGCGCCGGTGTTTGCGGCAACCGTATAGCTCTGCGCATTTAAGGCGTCTTTGGCGGCCTTTAAGGCATAGTTGTTGCCTCTGGCATAATTAATTGCGTCTTCTATTGATTTCGGAAACATATCGGCAATTCCGACAGGTTCTTCCAACCCTTCCGGCTCATGTCCGATAACTTGAACATAAATTGCTTTGGACGCTGCCAAACTGCCTTCGGCGGCAATCCGGTCAGAACGAGCTTGCGAATAACGAGCTTCCGATTGCGAAACATCGGTGCGGGTAACTTCGCCCACATTAAAGCGTTCTTTGGTTTCTTCCATACGCTTTTTCAAAAGTTTTTCATTGTTTTTTTGCAATTTAACGATTGATTCGTCACGTAAAACATTCAAATACGCGGTTGAAGCGCTTAACAAAACCTGTTGTTCAACATTATACAAATTGCTTTGTTCGGCTTTAACTGAGGAGTCAGCGGCCTTTATGCTGTTACGGGTTGCAAATCCTTTAAAAATAGGCTGATTAACGACAGCGGCAACCGATTCGTCATATCCGTCCTGAACTTCAACAACATCATTATGGACGTGTGAATCCGAATAAGAACCTACAACCGCTAAAGTAGGCCGATAGCCTGATTTGGCAATCGCCACATTCTCGTCAATCGCCCGAACATACGCGCGTTGAGCCTGCAATGTAGGGTTATTGGTATAAGCACTGCCCATTGCTTCAAAAATAGTGGCAGCCTCAGCATTTACCGCCAACGCGGTTGCGCCAAGCAATGTCAACAAAAAAGTTTTTTTCATTTTAAATCCCTGTTTTTTTACGTTAATCGCACCGATTATTGTCCATTTTCAGAAAAAATGCAACTGTTTTTGCATAAAAAACTTTGCAAATATCTTAGATATTCTTATATCGTTAAGTAAATTTCAAACAATTTTTTATATAGTCCGGTATAAAAGAGTATTTTAAAATCAAGGGGAAATGTTTTGAAAAAAGACGAATCAAAAGCCGTAAATGAAATTGACAAAGCCCGCTTAAAGCTTTCAATTGAACATTACATTAAATATTTTATCGGTAAACGCACTTGCGAACTTACCAAAGAAGAAGCCTTTGAGGCTATTGCTTTGGCAGTGCGCGAATTTGCCATGGACCGCATGTATCAAACCATTCATCGCTATAATGATGCCGGCTCCAAACGGGTTTATTACCTTTCCATTGAATATCTTATCGGTCGCTCGCTTGAAAACAACTTACACAACCTTGAACTGTTTAATTTGCTCAAAGAAATTCATATTGATGGGTTTCCCAATATTTCTATGGAAGAAATTTTTGACGCCGAATACGACCCCGCATTAGGCAACGGCGGCTTAGGACGTTTGGCGGCCTGCTATCTTGATTCCATGGCCTCATTGGGTTTAGCCGGATTCGGTTATGGCATTAACTATCAATTCGGTTTGTTTAAGCAAAAATTTGAAAACGGTTGGCAGATTGAACAAGCCGACAGTTGGCTCGGCGAAAATTCGCCATGGCAGTTTGCCCGCCAAGACCGTAAAGTAAGCATTCCGATTTACGGTAATGTTGAAAGTTACATGGGCGCCGACGGCAAGCCGTATTTTACATGGGTAAACACACAAACCCTATACGGCGTCCCGTATGATTTTCCGATTGTCGGTTATGATGGTAAATCCGTTAACTATTTGCGTTTATTCTCCGCTAAAACCGATGAAGAGCTTGATATTAACGTTTTCAATGAAGGCGGTTATATGGAAGCGGTTAAAGATAAAATCAAAACCGAAACCATTTCAAAAGTTTTATACCCGTCAGACGCGGTTGAATCCGGCAAAGAACTACGCCTCACTCAGCAATATTTCTTTGTTTCATGCGCAATTCAAGATATTATCCGCCGCTTTTTGGAAAAGAGCAACGACTTTTATAAAATGCCGGAATACGTTTGCATTCAGTTAAACGATACCCACCCTGCTTTGGCAATTGCCGAAATGATGCGCCTGCTTATTGACCAATATGGGCAAGAATGGGACGACGCATGGGCAATCACCACCAAAATTTTTGCCTATACAAACCACACCTTACTGCCGGAAGCTCTTGAAACATGGCCGACCCGCATTTTAGGTAAAATGTTGCCGCGCCATTTGCAGATTATTTATGAAATAAACAAACGCTTTATGGAATTTGCCCGCTCTAAATTCGGCGAAACCTCGCCAAAATTGGCTAAAGTTTCTATCGTTTCCGGCGATGGCAATAATCAAATTATTCGCATGGCAAACCTCTCTATTGTCGGTTCATTTTCCGTCAACGGCGTTGCCAAGCTTCACTCTGAGCTGATTAAAACCGCGCTTGTTCCTGAGTTTTATGAATTGTGGCCGGAAAAATTCATTAACGTTACCAACGGCATAACCCCGCGTCGCTGGCTATTGCACGCTAACACCCCGCTTGCCGACCTTATCACTGGCAAAATCGGCAAAGAGTGGATTACAAAGCTGGAAGAGCTTAAAAAGCTTGAGCAATTTATTAATGATGAAGAATTTATCAAAAAATTTGCTGAAAACAAACGCACCAACAAAGAGCATTTGGCTTTCCAAATTTTCAAAAATGCAGGGATTATGGTTAATGCCAACAGCATGTATATTGTTCACGCCAAACGTATTCATGAATACAAACGTCAATTAATGACCATTTTGCAGGTTATCGGCGATTATTTGGCTATTATAAAAGACAACGCCCGCCCGATACACAACAAAACCTATATTTTTGCCGGTAAAGCCGCGCCGTCTTATACTTTTGCCAAACTCATAATTAAATTAATCAACAATGTGGCAGATGTTGTAAACAACGATCCCCGCGTTAACAATGCTATTAAGGTTGTGTTCCTTCCCGACTACAAAGTTTCATTGGCTGAACACTTAATTCCGGCCGCCGATATAAGCTTACAAGTTTCAACCGCCGGATTTGAAGCTTCCGGTACCGGCAATATGAAATTTGCCTTAAACGGTGCTTTAACCGTTGGCACTTATGACGGCGCCAACATTGAAATTCGTGAAGCAGTTGGCGCTGAAAACTTTTACCTGTTCGGCTTAAAAGACGAGCAAATAAAAGATATGCGCGCAACTTATAACCCGCGTGAAATTTATGAAAAGTCCGATTATATTAAGCGCATCTTAAATTCGCTTAATTCCAGCATGTTCTGCGAAAAAGACCATGCTTTGCTTTTTAAGCCTATTTTTGAAGAATTGGTTAATCGCGATTATTACTTTATTTTAGCTGATTTGGAAGACTTTAACCAAACCATGCACAAAGCTGAAACCGATTATCGCGAAAAATCCGAATGGTGCAAAAAAGCTCTTTTGAATGTTGCACGTATCGGCTATTTTTCAAGTGACCGCGCCGTTATGGAATACGCCGATAATATTTGGCACATCAAACCGGTTGATTAAGCCGGTTTTAAGCAACAAAAAAGGTTTCAGTTTTAAGCTGAAACCTTTTTTGTTTGAGAGCTTATTTTATATAAACATTAACGAGCGGAATTTGAACATCCGAACCTGCCTTTGAAACAATGGTAATATCTTCAGGAGCAACCCCGAGGTTAATCATTTCAGCAAAAACTTCCGCCGCATATTTTTTAGAATCAGCCGTAGCCGCAACCTTCAACGGATTTATAGCCTCAACCTTGAACTTTGCCTTGGCATTAGCGGCTAGAGCCTTATTTATCGCCGATTCTAAATCTTTTTTATAATTAACATCTTCGGCGCTGAACTCAACCTTAAACAGCGCCGCGTTTTTAACGGTTTTAACCGGAGCGCTTGCTTTTACCGGAGCTTTAGACTTAACAGAATCTTTGCCAGGAGCATTAATTTTCGGTAAAGGCTGTTTTACAGTTTGCGGACGCGGAGCCGACTGTATAACTTGAGGACGAGGCAACGGCTGAGATAAAATTACAACATTATCCGGTCCGAATGATCCGTGCGCAATGGCGTTATTCATACCAAGCAAACGAGCTCTGGCATTTTGCGTAGCAGCTTTTTGTTGAGCCGAATCAACCATAACTTCCGCCATCATATTTTTAACGGCAACCGCAGTTTGTTCGGCGCCGTTTTCCAAAACGCGCAAGTTAGCATGATCTTCATCTAACGCTCCCGGAACAGAATATGTTTCGCGCACGCTGCTGATAAGAGCGGCTAACTGAGTAGCTAAAGCGGCAGTATCGGCAGAAAGATTATTTAAACCTTCAATCGCCGTTTCGTTTTCTTGCAGAACATTTTGCGCATTGTTATAAAAAGCAACCATTTTCGGGTTAGCCGGAGTAGTGCCGAGCTGCAACTTAGTTTCCATAGCCGCCATAATTTCATTGTATTTGGCAATATTGGCGGTAACATCAGCGCGCAACTTAATCAAAGTCTCAGAATCTTTATTCATCTGCGAGCGAATTTGGTTCAGCTCATTTTTAAATTCAACAACCTTGCGACCAACCATAGTTCCGGTGTTAGCTTCCATTTGCATTTTTTCTGATGCCGGAGTACTGACAATTTGGTTATTAGAAGGAAACAAAGTCTCCGAAGCGCATGCGCTGATTAACAAAGCCGCGCCAACAATCAAAGTTTTTTTCATAATTTAAGCCTTTTTACAAATTAGTTAAGCAATAAATTAAGTTTTAGAGTCAATTTTACTAAAATACAAGCGCGAAATTAAAGTTTTAGCAAAAATTTTATCAAAAAAATAAAATTTATGCAAAAAAGTGCTTGCAAAACGAAAAGTTTTGATTTATTAACACAGTAAATTGCGATGCGCCCGTAGCTCAATTGGATAGAGCATCTGACTACGGATCAGAAGGTTGTGAGTTCGAATCCCGCCGGGCGCGCCAATTAAAAAGGCCTCCTTCTAAGGAGGTCTTTTTAATTGGCTTGCCTGAAGGGAACGAAATCACAGAAGTGAGTTCGACTACAAGCGAAAGGCGGGCGGAAGAACGCCGGTCGGCAACAGCCGATGAGCGCAGTGAATGAAGCGCAGCGGAATAATCCCGCCGATAACATACAGCTTATACACAGCTTTGGACTCGCAAATATTGCAAAAAAACGCAAGATAATATTATTTCAAAACTAACATTTTGAGGAGATGTTTGATGATGAAATCATATTTCAGCCGCTTTTTACACCACACTCTGTCACACTCCGATGTAAGAGAGGTGTTCACCTCTTCCTTGTCACTCTCCGACTTGATCGGAGAGTCCAGGTCAAACCAAGTAGCTGATTTGTCCAACCTGGATTATCGGGTCAAGCCCGATAATGACGGTTTTTGTACCGGTCGGTCTATGGTGGAAATGCTTGGCGTGCTTGCTATCACCGGGGTCCTGTCCGTTGGGGCGATTGCCGGCTATGGAAAAGCCATGTTCAAATACAAGCTGAATAAACAAACCGAACAATTAAATCAGGTTATCGGTGCCATCGTGCGCTATAAAAGCAGTTTACTGCTTAATCCCAATCTGAAAAATGTAAACAGCCGGTGATATTACCGGCTGTTTTTTATTATAAATCCCATTTAATTTTTAAATGAGGAGTTTCTTTGCCGATATGCATGGTGCAAATGTCATAAATGTTATTAAGAGTTAAATCTTTTAAGCATTGTTTTCCTTTGGCGCATTTTTGGTCGCCATACATAACCGCAATATTGTAATCATCTGTGTCCCAACCGTTCAGGCTTTCAAGTTGGGTGATGTTACCGGAGTTTTCTTTGGCGGTTATCAGTATGTTGCGGCATATCTCTAAATTTTGGGTGCTTTTAGTTTCAAGTTGAGGCTCCATAAATAAAATGACACGTTTTGCACCATTTTCATATAGCTCATAAGCGATATAATAGGCACTTTTAAAAATGTCATAAATGTACCCGTCATAACTGACAGCCATTTCTTTGGGAATTTCGCCCATTTTAATAAAGATGCCGGTTAAGTTTGCGCCCTGTTTTAAATTAGCAAAATTATGCGCGTTGCTTGCAACCGCATTAATTACAGTGTTTAATTGTTCCGCTTGTTTGTTAAGCTTGTATTTGAACATTGCCTTAGAGTATCCGGCAATCGCCCCGACGGACAGGACGCCGATAATCGCAAGTACGCCGAGCATCTCAACCATACTTCTGCCTGATTGTGTATACATGAGCTAAAATCCTCTCAAAAAGATTAATTTGAGAAGATTTTAGCTCGCGTTTTTTTTTGCAATATTTACGAGTCCTCGCTGTGCATAAGTTGTATGAAATTTACCTCAGCACATTGTCATAGATTTTGAGGTTTTCAAGGCAGCCTGAGGAG
>JAJWCP010000071.1 GCA_021617435.1 Pseudomonadota bacterium | reverse complement strand
AAAAAAAAAACGCGAGCTAAAATCTTTTCAGAATTAACTTTTGAGGAGATTTTTATGGTGATAAGTATTGCGCCGGCAATTTATCATGCCTTAAAGACCTCATTGTTGAAAATTAGCCAAAGAAAGCTCTCGTCATTTTGGAAACAAAAGCTATGCTACCATTACTGTTTTATGGAAAATGTAATTTGCGCAGATACTTTAATTTCCACCATTCTCAGCGCGTATATAAAAGTTATACACAATATAATATAACTTTTTATATATTGCTTGCAAAATTCATATTTTATGCTACAAATACAATTGTAAAAAATCTTCTTAAAATGTGCTTCTCCACATCGCAAGGTGTGGGGAAGTTTTTTTGTTTACTTAATTTTGATATGTTTTTTAAGTTCCGTCGTAACTGCCTTTACATCATCGGCGGTCATCGCATAAAGCGGTATTGAAAACTCACCATACGGCGACTTTGCGCTGATATACTGCATTAAGCTTTTATGATATTTAACTCCGTCTTTAAGCTTAAAAACAATAATATCACGATGCATACAGCCTGAAACGCGCTTTTGTTCAGCCGATTCTATATCACCCCAATTAAGTTTGGCATTATGATCAATTTTTATACCCTCGTCATCAATCTGCGCCAAACACTGCGGAAACACCACCACATAAAGCGAGGCTGAAAATGAAATCAAGCACAGCACGGCAACAACGCTCACGAACCACATATATTGCGGCGTATAGTTGCCGACCGTGATGACCGCGCTTAACAAAACCGCGTTCAGTAACAACAATTTTTGCAATTTTATATTATCATAATAAAACTTAACCATATAAGCCTCCTTATTTTTCATCAGGTGATTGGTTATTATCTATTGAATATCCGGTTGCCCGAACGGTACGGATATAATCCGGACCGAATTTATTTAACGCGCGGCGTAAACGGCGAATATGCACATCAACCGTGCGCGATTCCACATAAATATTATCTCCCCACACGGTTTTTAACAGTATTTCGCGTGAAAAAACCTTTTGCGGCGATTCCATCAGCATTTTCAAAAGCCGAAATTCAGTCGGACCCAAATGAATATAATTTTCGCCTCTGAAAACTTTTTTAGCGGTTAAATCCATTTTTATATCTTCAAAGGTCAACTCTTTAACCGGCACAATTTCAGGCGCGCGGCGCAAATTAGCCTTAACCCGCGCCATCAGCTCCGGCACTGAAAAAGGTTTGGTAACATAATCGTCCGCGCCGGCGGAAAGCCCTTTAATTTTATCTTCTTCCTGCCCTTTGGCGGTCAGCATAATAATCGGAATATTTTTAATATCAGGCTTAGAGCGAATAAGTTTGCAAATTTCAACGCCGGAAAGTTCCGGCAGCATCCAGTCAAGCAAAATCACTGACGGACAAGTTTTTTCAACCTGCCCTAGGACTCTGTTGCCACGCGATTCTATCACCACATCATAGCCTTCTTTTTGCAGGTTATACTTTAATAAAAGAGCGAGAGCTTCTTCATCTTCAACTACCATAACCGTAGGCATAAACGTTCTCCTTTAGCGTAAAGACTCAATATTTTTGCGATAATCAGACCCGTCAAAGACTGTAGTTCCCGCCACCAAAATATCAGCTCCGGCAGCAACGCATTCCGCCGCCGTCAGCGGATTAATGCCGCCGTCAACTTCAATTTTAATATTGCGCGAGCCGATAAGCTCTTTAACTCGCGCAATTTTTTCAAGCTGCGATGATATAAAACTCTGCCCGCCAAACCCAGGATTTACCGTCATAATCAAGACCACGTCAATTTTATCCAAAACATATTGCAAAACCTCTTCCGAGGTTGCCGGATTTATTGAAACACCCACCTTGCATCCAAGCTCTTTAATTTTACTTAACGTACGGTCTAAATGCGAGCAAGCTTCAGCGTGAATCGTCAAAATATCAGCGCCCGCTTTAGCAAAAACTTCCAACATTTTATCAGGATTTTCAATCATTAAATGCACGTCAAGCGGCAATTCAGTACATGAGCGCACGCTTTGCACCATCTTTGGACCGAACGTTAAGTTAGGCACAAAATTACCGTCCATCACATCACAATGGATTAAATCGGCACCCGCCTTATCAAGCGCCGTCACTTCCTCTTTTAAGCGCCCAAAATCCGACGAGAGTATACTTGGAGCAATCAAAACCATAATATCCTCCTGATTTATTATAATAAATAAAGTATAACTTAAAAAACTTAAATACTCGTAAAAATTATTTTCGCAACGTTGATTTTGTTAAACGCGCAATTATTTAAAACGCAGTGCAACAACCTTAAAATATGAAAGGATTTTATCATGGGAGAAATGGCTCAAAAAATTGTTGGTGTAAATATTAAAGACTTGCTTGCAATTTTAAATCAAGCTTATGCGGAAGAATGGCTTGCTTACTATCAATATTGGCTTGGCGCCAAAGTTGCGGTAGGAACGCTGCGCCCCGCCGTTGCGCGCGAATTTAACGAGCACGCCGCAGAAGAATTAAAACATGCCTCAATGCTTGCCGAACGCATTTTGCAACTTGGCGGAACCCCGCTCTTAAATCCTGATGATTGGAGCAAAACCGCGCATTGCAAATATGATGCGCCTCAAAAGCCCGATACCAAAACTTTGGTAACGCAAAATTTAGCCTCTGAGCGCTGCGCCGTTAACCGCTACCAAGAAATTTGCGATATGTGCTTTGGCAAAGACCATCAAACTTTCCACATTGCCCGCCATATTCTAAAAGAAGAACTTGAACACGAGCAGGAAATGGAAGACTTTTTAGCTGACTTTGCCACCCCGCTTTAATAAACCCAAACATTTTGTACTCAAACTTCTAACCGCCGTTATGGCGGTTTTTTAAACAAAAATATTGACAAATGTACACAAAAAACGCAAAATACTAAAAAATCAAGCAAGGAGTACATTAATGTCCGAAAATAAAAACACCAAACTTGTAAATGCTCATGGCGAGCCGATAAAATCAACAACCATGCGCTTGCCGATTGCTGCCCGCAACAAAACCGTGTTAACGTTTATAAAGCACTATCTTCAAAGCTCTGACAATCAGCAGTTTATCACCACAATGGCGCCGTTTGCCATGGTTACGCCTGAAGGCAACATTGCCTTTTCCGCCAATGATGAAGTGTTTCAAGCGGCATGTTTAACTTATGGCTCGCATGACATCATCAATAAAGCGCTTGATGAAGATTTAACCGACGCTTACAAGCTTTTACTTGAGTTGACTGACCTGCCTGAATACAAAAAAGACAACAGCTTGGCTGAAATAACTACTGACGATATTGACCTTATTTATGACCATTACGCCATGGTGCCTGAAATGCAGACCGCAGTTGAAATGTGCCGCATTCAAGGCGACATTACCTGTTTTTTAACCGGCACCAGTCAAAAAGCCACCACCTCGTATCAGGTAAACTTAATTGAAGAGCGTTTTGAAGATATTGCCGATTCGCTTGACTTTGAACAGCGCGCCGCCGGATATTACAACATATCCATGATGCACCGCGCCATTTTGCTTGAAAATGAGCATTACGACCCTGACGAAAACAGCTCTGAAAAAGAGTGCTTAAAAAAGGTGTTGGAATATACTTCAGACTATAAAAAGATAAATTACTGCGTCAACCGCTTGGGCGATTCGTTCAAAGACCAAGGTTTTATCCGCGCCGCTTATCGTCGTTCATTAACTGAAACTGACGTGCCTTCAGATTTATACAAAATCAACACCGCTTTGGCACAAAGTTACTTAAAAGATTATAAGCCGATTGCCGGATTTGTAACCAACGCCACTCTGCACAGTAAAAACACTGAAAAACTACAACGCGCCGAACTTTATTACAAACAAGCCTTGCAATACGCGCAAGCTCCTGAAAAAGCAAATGTGCTTAAAAACATTGCCAAACTTCAACTTTCGCAAGGCAATTATGACGAATGGATGCAAACCAAAACTGATTTAGCCATGAAGTATTTAAAAGGCGAAGAACGGGTTAACACCTTGCTTGAAATTGCCGGCAAAACCGCTGAATTTAAGCAGGATTATTTAGAGCGAGCCTTAAAAGAAACCACGTCTTCCCGCAAAATTTTAAAACCGCAAAAAGCCGTGTTCTTAAACAAAATTGCTCACCACCTGCGTCCAATTTACCGTAGCCAAAACAATGCCGATGGACTTGCCAAACTTAATAAGCTCACCGGCAACCAAAATATCACCCCCCCCCGGAAACTAAATTGTCCGTTGCAAAAATATTCCAAGCACCGTTAAATATAAAAAACTATCCCGAAAATTACTATCGTAATCTTCGGGACTTTTTTACGGTCCAACTCCCGGGGTACAGCTCACAGTTCAAAAAGGGAGTTTTTATTACCTCATTAAAATTTTACAAATCACCGGTAAAAACATTTTTCTTGATGTGCTTAACTCTGGCTTCATAATCGCGTGAAATATCTTCAATCTCATCATCTGATTCAAACACCATAACCGATTCGGCTTGTTGCAATATCGGCACCACTTTTTCATTCAAAAAATCAAACAAAATCGTTTCATGCTCGCCGCGGTAAAAGGTAGCGTGATTGCCGCCGTCATAAAGCAAAAACGGCGATTCGGGCTCCGTATCGCGCGCTTTAATTATAAAGACCAATGGCCCCTCATTAGTAATAATCACGCTGTAATCATTTTCATGCTGCATTATTTGGTCCACTCTTTACCTTTTTTGATTAAATTTTTTTCTAAATCCGCCACACCTTTCTGCACGGCTGAAAACGCCGCCTTGCCGATTCCGAGTTTAGGAGCTGAAACAAAGCTATCCGCCAGATTAACGGCGCCGTTTAACACCACCTCCGATGCGCTCAATCCCCATTTGGTGAGTTTTGCCGCCACTCCCGCGGTAATCAACGCCGCTCCGGCTGTTTTTTTAGTAACTTTTTTCCAATTCATGTCACCCTCCGTTATTAAAAGCATACGATAATTTTCATTTTTTGTCAAATTTTATCTTGCATTTAAAATTTTTCAGCGTATACTTGCCTTTACAAATTAATTATTAACCTAAACTAAAACTGAAAATTTCGGCATCCGCATAACTGCTTTTACGCCTTATGCTTTATGCCCAAGAAATATACCTATGACCTGTGGAAAAACTATGGCACTTTCATCAATTTGTCTTTCGCACAACTGCTTTTCACAGGGCTAACCTAAAACTCAAGCCAAAGACCTTCTAACCTGTCTTTGGCTTTTCTCTTATTCAAAGGCATATCCTTTAACCGTCAGCTCCGTTACATAAAAATACCGACACAAGCCTGAGATTCTGCCGCCAAGCTTAAAATCAGCAATTTCGCCGGGAGTAAGCGCGGTTTTAAAATCAATATCCGCAAACTCGCCCACCGGATTCCAATCAAGCAAAAAGCCTTTTATATAAACAATATCGCCCTTGTTTATGGTATCAAACCCGCGGCGAATTGCCGTGCTTGCCGGTATAATGTGGCTGTTGCTAATCTCGTCATGACTAACCGTTACCTTATCAGCCGAACTCCACCGCCATGTCATCACCCGATATTCGTGACCGACTTTAATTTTCTGCCAGTTACCATCCGCCGCCGTTTGCCCGATAAACAAACTTATGTCTAACGGCGAAACTGCGTTATAAAGCGCGTTCAGCTGTTGTTGCGGTCCTTTAATGCCAAAATAAAAAGACCTGTCATAAATATCCACATATACCGCGCGCCCTGTCACCTGATATTCCGCCCTAAAGTTAAGCACTGCCTCATACTTGCCGAAACTCGCGGTTTGTTTATATTCTTGCGGCAGCATGGTAATTTGCTCAAACAACGGCTCTTCGCCAAGAGTATTCACCTTGCTCCCGTAAACATGCTGAATCAACGGTACTTTGCCGAAAGTATAAACGGCAACCAATAGCACCAGTACCAACGCTGCGCGCATATATTTTTTATCTTGCATTAAACCTATCCTTAAAATTTATCTGCTGATATTAATTAAAAACCGCCCGATTTGCAATCATTTAATTTTTTAAGCCATCTTTGCACCTTAATTCTTTACAAATGCGTAAATTTATTGTATAATATCTAATATACATATGTATGGGAGTATGGTTTCATGCGTACAGTTGCTATTTTAATATTTTCATTGTTTATAACCTTAAACGCAAATTCTGCTTTAGCTTTAACCTGTAAAAGCGGCTCCGCTGGCTGCACGCAAAGCAGCAACACCGCCTCTGACTGCACCGCCTTAGGCTACACCAACGCCAATACTGCCAACTGCAAACACTATTTATACTGCCCTTTTAATACCGCCTACAAAGCCTGCGTTGCCGTAACTGACAGCGAACCTGAACCGGACTGCTCCGATTACCCCTTAACTACTTGCCCTGAACACAGCATTTGCAATAAATGCCCCGCTGACGAAACCTATAAAAAGCTCACCGGCTGCGAAACCGGATATACGCTTAACTCCTCCGGCACCGGATGTATTTTGTCAACCTGCCCGACCGGGTACGCTAAAACGGCTGATGACTGTTACAACAAAGGCTCTGCCGGTTGGAGCTTAGATTTAACAGATAAGTATGACAGCACTGATTGCTATAAGTGTACAGCTAAATCTTGTGAAGTCGGCTACTCAACCGACATTACAAGTATCGCTGATTGCGGCACTACCGGCTCCGCCGGATACACCTTCACTAAGTCTGAGTCCGGTTATTCCGGTGATGATGCGTGCGGTAAGTGTGAATGTACCGACCCGTGCAAAGATACCTATACAGGTGAAATTCCTGAAAACGCCCATGCGGTAACTGAAGCTTGTAAAGCATGTGATGAGGAAAAAGACATTGTCACCGATTGGGCATGCGATGACGGTTATATTATAAACTCAGCCAAAACCGGATGTATTCCGGCAACATGCCCAGTTGGATATGCCAAAGTTGCTTCTGAATGTAGCGCAAGTGGCTCCGGCGCTTGGCATTTGGATATGAATAACCGCTATGATAGCACTGACTGCTATAAGTGTGAGCCCGATGCTTGTAAAGGCGAGTCTTCAACCACAATAACAATCAATCAATGCGGCAGTGCCGATATAGGATCTGCGGGTTGGTCTCTTGAGGAAACCGGCGCCTCAGGTGAAGACAAGTGTTATACTTGTAAAAAACTCGCTTGCGAACCCGGCTACTCAACCGAGACTACCACTTGCAATGCAGGTTATGAGCTTGTTACCCAGGATTACTCCGGTGATGACGCGTGCGGTAAGTGTGTTGAAAAAGATTGCTCTACCGGTTATTCTAAGAGCATTACCTCAGAGGCAAACTGCTCTGCCGGTTATGAATTTGAGCAAGAGCCAGACAACCCGCTCTGTGGCAAGTGCGTTGAAAAAGATTGCTCGGCTGGTTACTCTAAGAGCATTACCTCAGAAACGGATTGCTCCGCCGGTTATGAATTTGAGCAAG
>JAJWCP010000070.1 GCA_021617435.1 Pseudomonadota bacterium | reverse complement strand
TCATATTTATAAAGCAGGTCAAGGAGAAAACATGAAAAATTTGCTATTTTTTGTATTTTTAATTTTATTCGGTATGGCATGCAGACCGGCGAAAGCTCAGTTTACATCGCAAAATGACGCGGCTTATCTGGCTACGATTAAGGCGGTTTCAGACTATAAAATTGATGATGAAGAAGACGCAAAAAATGTTGAAAAACTGCGTCAGGACGAGCGCTTTAACCGCAAACTTTCCAAAATGCTCGCTAAATTGAACAACAGTCGTAATAAAGATGCTAAAAATCGTCGCGTGTATAACATATTAAAGCGCGCCGGTAAAGAAATATATGATGAATTGCAATAATTTAAGCATTAATTAAGCAAACACGATTATAATCATTTCAAATGAAGAAATATAATTTGATTCCGTTTTCAGCCGGAACAGAGAAGGATAAGTAAATGAAAAAGATATTTTTGAGTGTTTTGACCGCGGGGTTATTTACAGGTTGCGTAGCTCAACATCAAGACGCGTCTGATAAAGTTGTCGGCAGTTATTATGACACTGATGCTGCGCGTTATCGTCAAAATGTGGTGGTTAAAGAACAAAATGACGCTTTTATTGTTTATGAATATAAAGATATTCGTATTGATGAGCTTGCTCCGTTGGCGATTGATTATTGCGCTTCGCAAAATGGCAGAGATGCTTTTTTGCGCGAGATAATTTTATACCGCAACAATTTGCGCCGGGCAACTTTTGATTGCTCGCATCTTGCAACCGAAGAGTAAATTTCCTATATAAACCTTTAGGAATAAAAACGTTTTTAAAGGCTTTTGAAATGAACAGAAATTTGTATGATGTTTTGGGCGTTGCCAAAACGGCAAGCGAGGCTGAAATTAAATCAGCTTATCGTAAGTTGGCGCGTAAATATCATCCTGACTTAAATAAAGACGATAAAAATGCGGCTGATAAATTTAAAGAAGTTTCAGCAGCGTATGATATTTTGGGTGATAAAGATAAACGTCAGAAATATGATAATAATGAAATTGACGCTGACGGAAAACCGACCGGTTTCGGCGCCGGTGGCGGCGGTTTTGAGGGAAATCCGTTCGGTGGCGGCAGTTATCGCGCATATACTTCGCGTGGAGGAAATCCGTTCGGCGGTGCCGGCGGGTTTGATTTTTCATCACTTTTCGGCGATGATATAATGTCGCAATTTACCGGCGGCGCCGGAAAACGCGGCGGATTTGGCTTCGGTGGTCCGCAAAAAGGACAGGATATAGCTTATACCATGAATGTAAGTTTTATTGACGCGGCGCAAGGCGCTGAAAAAAATGTGCTGATTAACGGTAAAAACATTAATGTTAAAATTCCGTCAGGCACGGAAGACGGGCAGACTTTGCGGCTTAAAGGCTTGGGCAACCCGAGTCCTAACGGTGGTGAAGCCGGTGATGTGCTAATTACGATGAAAGTTGAAGCACACCAATACTTTAAAGCGGAAGGCTTAAATATTTTGCTTGATTTGCCGATTAGCATTAAAGAAGCGGTCTTGGGAGCAAAAATTACAGTTCCGACTATCAGTGGCAAGGTAAATGTTAAAATTCCGCCTTATGCTTCAAGCGGTGAAAAATTACGTTTGAAAGGAAAGGGAATTAAGTCAAGAACCGGACAGGGCGATGAAATCATTACCTTGAAAATTATGGCGCCAAAAACTCCGAATCCGGCGCTGGAACAGGTTTTGAAAGCTACTGACGATATGGTAATCAGGAACTTTTAATGATTTTGGAAAACTTAAAAAATTTTGAATGGTATAATGAGCCGACTAATGTGGTTTTCGGCAGTCATGAGCTTGAAATTGTGGCTGCAGAAAGCACGGATTTTTGGCAGAGCGCGCATCATAATTTTTTTAAGGATAACGGGCATTTCTTTTTTACAAAGCAAAATAATGATTTCAGTTGCGTGATTAAGTGGCGTTTTAACAAGGCTATTCATTATAGCCAATGCGGGCTGATGCTGCGGGCAGATGAGCATAATTGGTTTAAAATATCGGTAATGTCGGCAGATGAAGACAACCCTGAACTCGGGAGTTGCGTAACCAAAGACGGAATATCTGATTGGGCGGGCGTAAGGTTGCCTGAAAACTGTAATGAGCTGTGGTATAAAGTGGTTCGTCACGGTGCGGATTACGCGGCGTTTTATTCCATGAACGGGGTTGATTTTATCAGAGCGAGGCAGTTTGCACTTAATTCAAGCAATCCTGATATAAAAATCGGCGCGTATATTTGTGCCCCGCAAGATTCAGGCTTTAAGGCTGTGTTAGATGAAGTAAACTTTTTTTGATTTATAATTTATAAATAAAAAAGTTCTTGATTTTTTAACCTTTTTATTATACCTACTGATATGTATGTTAGCTATACATGCCTGAAGGTATGTATTTGGTGTGTTTGTTTAAAAGGGTCTTTGATGAAAAAAACAAAAGAAGAAGCCGAAGCCACGCGACAGGCGATTTTGCAATCGGCATTGAATACGTTTTGTGAAAAAGGTTATTCTAAAACTACGTTTGATGAAATTGCAAAGCGTATCAATTTAACCAAAGGCGCGGTATATTGGCATTTTCGCAACAAACCGGATGTAATTGCGGCGCTGATTAACGCTTACTGTGAACGGCAAAAAAAATATATTCATGATCATATTCACAATACTGGTGGATTCAGTGGTTTGTTGAAATTGTTTTTGTGTGACGCCGATTTTATTTTAAGCGATGAAAACAACCGCAAAATGGTGTTTTTTATGACTTGCCAAATGGAGTGGTCGGAAGCCATTATTACCAAAGTTTTGCCGCAAGTTGCGAAAAATAAAGAATATTGGCTCAATCAGGTAAAAGAAATATTGACATTTTTGCAAAAAAGTGAAGAAATAGGCGCCGGCGTGAATATAGAATTGTTGACGCATATACTGATGAACCTTTGGTTTGGCACGCTTGACGCTTATTTAAGCAAGCGCTGTGAGATTGATTTGAAAACAATAGTAACGGAAAGTTTTAATTTGATTTTTAACGGGTTAAAGAAGGAAGGTATTGAAAATGCAAGTAAGTAAACCTCGTAAAAAAGTAATTATCAAAAATTTGGTATGGTTTTTGGTTTGTGTAAGTATCGGTTGGTATTTAAAAGCTCGTATGAGTCCGGCTTTTAATATGGCCGGTATGCAGCAAGGCACTCCTTATGTATTGGTTGAAGAGGTTAAATCGCAAGACGTTACCCGCCTTAACAGCCATATTGCCCACGTTGAGGCAATTAACAGCGTAAGCTTGCAGCCGCAAGTCAGTGGAACGGTTGATGAAGTTTTATTCAGTGAAGGCAGTTTTGTTAATGCCGGCGATAAATTGTTTATTATTGACCAAGACCGTTATAAAGCCACCTTTAAATTACGCGAGGCGGAGTTGGCAAGCGCGAAAGCTAATTTGACCGAGGCGGAGCGTAACTATAAGCGTCAAATTACTTTAAGTAAGCAAAATATTGCCTCCAAAGCAACTTTTGATGCCGCCGAAAGCGCATATTTGCGCGGTAAAGCCGCTGTTGCTCAAGCGGAAGCCAGTTTGGAACTTGCTAAAATTGACTTGGATTATACCACCGTTACCGCGCCTATCAGCGGATATATCGGCAAAGCTTTGGTTACTAAAGGAAACTATGTGACCGCGTCGGCTCAGGTATTGGCTAAAATTGTGCAGGTAAGTCCGGTACGTATAACCTTTTCATTGACAGATAAAGAATTTTTGAACTTAAAGAAAAAGTTTGAGCGTGATGCTTCCGGCGACGTTAAGGTTAGAATTACGTTACCGAACGGAACAGATTTGGTTGAAAATTTCAAGTCGCACTTTGCCGACAATGAAGTCAGCACTGATACGGCAACCGTTTCAATTTACGCCGATTTAGATAATGCTAATGAAAAATTGCTCCCCGGAAACTATGTGCAGATTGCTTTAATGGAAAATAATCCGGATATGAGTGTGGTTATTCCGCAGGCATCATTGGCACAAGATGAGCACGGCTTTTACACTTTTGTGGTTAATGCCGACAATGTGGCTGAAGAACGCCGCTTGGTTTTGGGTGATGTTATCGGTTCGGCACAAGTGGTTAAAGAAGGTATTAATGCCGGTGATAAAGTAATTATTCAGGGTTTGCAAAAGGTTAAAGACGGAGTTAAAGTTAAAGCAGCTTTGATTAATGCCGCCGCTGAAGCAGAGGAGAATAAATAAAAATGTTTTCAAGGATTTTTATTGAAAGACCTCGTTTTGCGATGGTTATTGCCATCGTAATGACGATTGCAGGCGTGATTTCGGTATTATCATTGCCGATTTCATTATATCCGCAAATTACGCCGCCGGAAGTTAATGTTTCGGCAAGCTATACCGGTGCAAGTGCTGAGGTTGTCGCCAACACCATCGGTATCCCGATTGAACAGGAAGTTAACGGTGTTGAAGATATGCTTTATATGAGTTCAACATCTTCCAATTCAGGTAGATATAGTTTGTCGGTCAGTTTTGAAGTCGGCACTGATCCTGATATGGCGCAAGTTAAGGTGCAAAACCGCGTGCAACAAGCAATGAGCAAATTACCGGCAGAAGTTCAGCAATACGGTATCAGTGTAAAGCGTCGTTCTTCCGATATTTTGGGATTTTTGAACGTACGCTCGCCAAAAGGTACTCACGATGTTGAATTTTTGAGCAACTATGTTGAAAACAATATTAAAAACAGCTTGAGCCGTGTATACGGCGTGGGCGATGTGAGCGTGCACGCTTCGCCGCTCAGCATGCGCGTATGGCTTGACGCTGATAAAATTACGGCATTAAACATTCCGCTTGCAACTGTCAGAGCCGCAATTGAAAGTCAAAACTACCAACCTTCATTGGGTTCGGTCGGTGGTATGCCGGGTGACGGCAGTCAGCAAATGACTTATTCATTGCAGACTAAAGGTCGTTTGAATGAAGCAACTGATTTTGAAAACATCATTATCCGCACGGAAGAAGACGGCGGTTTGGTGCGTTTGAAAGATGTCGCCCGTGTTGAAATCGGTTCAGAAACTTACATGTTTAAATCACAACTTGACGGAGTTCCTTCAGTTGCTATTTCATTGAACACTTTATCGGGCGCTAACGCAATTCAGGCGATGAAAGCAGTTAGAGCCGAGCTTGATCGTTTGTCGCAGTTTTATCCCGATGATTTTACGATTGAAGTGTTTTATGACGCGACCGAGTATATTAAAGCTTCTATTGAGGAAGTTGTTTGGACTTTGGTTTTAACCTTTGTATTGGTTGTTGCGGTTTGCTATATCTTTTTGCAAGATTGGCGCTCAACTCTTATTCCGTCAATTACTATTCCGGTATCATTGTTTGCAACCTTTGCTGTAATGTTGGCTTTAGGGTATAGCTTAAATATTTTAACCTTGTTCGGTTTGGTGCTCGCCATCGGTTTGGTTGTTGATGATGCGATTGTAGTGGTTGAACGTGTACTGACCCTTATGGAACAAGAAAATTTATCGCCGAAAGACGCGGCAATTAAAGCGATGTCGCAGGTTTCAAGCGCGATTGTGGCAACTACATTGGTATTGCTCGCAATTTTCGTTCCGATTGGGTTCTTGGGCGGTATTACCGGTAAAATTTATCAACAATTCGCAATTTCAATTTCATTTGCGGTGCTGTTTTCGGCAGTTAACGCTTTGACCCTTTCACCGGCGTTGTGCGCAACTATTTTGCGCCCGTTAAAACCGATTACCAAAGGTCCGTTAAAATTGTTTAACCGCATTTTGGATAAATGTCGTAACCGTTATTTGGCGATTGTGGCTTATTTTGCCCGCAAAGTCAGCGTAATTGCGTTGCTGCTCGGTATTTTGGTTTTCTTTAACTTAGCGTTTTTGAAAATGAGCAATACAACCTTTATTCCGGCAGAAGACCAGGGCGTTATTTTAACCAATATTCAATTACCGGAGGGGGCAACGCAACCGCGTATGGATAAAGTTATTGCTGAAATTATGCCGATTATTAAAGCAGAACCGAGCGTTCATTCGGTTATGAATATTGTTGGTTTCAGTATGCTTTCCGGTCAAGGCGAAAACGTTGGTATTGCGATTGTAAATTTACTGCCATGGGGCGAACGTAAAGATAATTCGCAATATTCTACCAATATTTTGAACCGTATTAAGGCAAAACTTTCGCAGATTCCCGATGCGGATATTAACTTGTTTGAATTTCCGGCTATTCCGGGGCTTGGAACTACCGGCGGCATGGATTTCAGACTTCAGGCCTTAGACGATACCGATCCGAAAAAGCTTGAGGCGGTGCTCAAGAGCTTTTTGGGTAGAGTTAATCAGTTGCCGGAAGTTATGTACGCGTTTTCAACTTACACGGCGCAAACGCCACACTTGTATATTGAAATAGACAAGGATAAAGCCGAGGTTATGAAAGTTGCCATCAGCAAAATATACGGTGTTTTGCAAAATTACTTGGGGTCGGGGTATATTAACGATATTAACATCGGTACGCAAGTAAATAAGGTTATGATTCAGGCAGACTGGAAATATCGTAAAGATGTTGAGAGTATTAAAAAGCTTTATGTTCAAAGCTCTGACGGTAAAATGGTTCCGCTTGGCAGTTTGATTAATATTAAAACTATTCAGGCTCCGCGCAGTATGGATCGTTATAACCAGTATCCGAGCGCCTCAATCACGGCAATGGCAGCGCCTTCTGTCAGCAGCGGACAGGCAATGCAGGCAATGGAGAAGCTAGCGCATAAAGTTTTGCCTTCAGGTTACAGCTATGAATGGTCAGGCATGAGCTTGCAAGAAAAGAAAAACAGCGGACAAGTCGGCGGCTTAATCGCTCTGGCTATTTTGTTCGGCTATTTGTTCTTGGTAGCTCAGTATGAAAGCTGGATGCTGCCGGTTTCGGTTTTAACCTCAGTTACGGTTGCTATGCTCGGCGCGTTTATCGGTATGTTTGTGATGAGCATGTCGCTTAGTATTTACGCTCAACTTGGTTTGATTTTACTGGTTGGGTTGGCTAGTAAAAACGCCATTTTGATTGTAGAATTTTCACGCGATGAACGAGCCAAAGGAGTGGCGATTGAAAAAGCCGCGGTTATCGGCACTAAAGAAAGATTCCGCGCGGTATTAATGACGGCATTTACCTTTATTTTGGGTGTAGTTCCGTTGATTGTTGCCACCGGCGCCGGTGCCGGAAGCCGTGTTGCCATCGGTGTGCCGGTATTTTACGGAATGCTTATCGGTACTGCCGGAGGCTTGATTGTTATTCCGCTGTTGTATGTTTTGGTACAGACGATTACGGAAAAATACAGTAAGTAAAATTAAGGGGTGGTTATAAAAACCGCCCCTTTTTGTGTTTAATCTTTAATTTTATACTGAATATTAAATGAGCAGCCTTTTTTATCGGCGCAAAGTTGGCAAATAGTATATATATCGTTTTTGCTCAGATTTTTAAGACATTGAGAATTATTGTAGCAACGCTTATTTCCCCAAATATA
>JAJWCP010000069.1:7142-7562 GCA_021617435.1 Pseudomonadota bacterium | reverse complement strand
TTAGCTCGCGTTTTTTTTTTGCAATATTTACGAGTCCGTGCTGTGCATAAGTTGTGTTTTTCACCACCCCGTCGGCTATCGCCGCCACCCCTCCTCAGGAGTGGAATTTTATTATACCTATCCATTAAATTAAAAAAGGGGTGGAAAACCACCCCTTTTGATGTGATAGACTAAAGTGATTAATTGTCCACGCATTCGCCAAATTCCACATTGTTATAATCGCGGCAACGCGCAACAAATGTTTGGTTTTCAGCGCAATCACTTGCTTGTAATTCATAGTTACAGGTAGCGGCGCAGTCTGAACCGTAAACATCACCGCCGCATTCAACTATGGTTCCAACCGCATAGTATCCGGTATCACATTCTTTAAGTCCATAAGCAGGTCCCTTATTACCTTCACAATTTGTTCCTGTGCAAGAG
>JAJWCP010000069.1:0-7042 GCA_021617435.1 Pseudomonadota bacterium | reverse complement strand
CGCATTCTACGGTTTTACCGCTTCCAACCTCTCCATTCGGGCATGTTTTAAGTCCATAAGCAGGTCCCTTATTACCTTCACAATTTGTTCCTGTGCAAGAGGCATACCAGTATACTTTAGTACCGCCATTAGTAGTGCATTTGTCACCGACTAAATATTTACCCCGTGTTGCCGAAGTTCCAACCTCGTTTTGAGTGTAAGCATAGCAAGAACCTCCATTTTCATAACTGTATTCTGTGTCGCAGCCGCATTCTTCATAGTATGTTATGTCGCCGCATTCTACGGTTTTACCGCTTCCAACCTCTCCATTCGGGCATGTTTTAAGTCCGTAAGCAAGTCCAGGGTTACCTTCGCAATTTGTTCCTGTGCAAGAGGCATACCAGTATACTTTAGTAAGATCAATTTTAGTGCATTTGTCACCGACTAAATATTTACCCCGTGTTGCCCAAGTTCCAACCTGGTTTTGAGTGTAAGCATAGCAAGAACCTCCATTTGCATATTTGTATTCTGTGCCGCAGGTCTCAACCACTTGACATTTTTTATAATATGTGACATTGCCGCAAGGGCAGTCGCCTGTGCCAACGCCAACACGTCCGTCGCCGCTACATGTATACATGCCTTTGCAAGGGCTGTGCGGGTCGTTTTCATCCGTACAATCAACGCAATGACCGCAAACCTCATTATTCATAAGTGTTTTATCAACAATATAAGTTTCCGTATCCTTGCAGTCGTCAGCGGTTTCATTGTCATCATCACAAGTCATCGGAACGCACTTGCCGTCTTTCTTTTCATAAAATTCTTCACACTCAGTGCATTCGCAGTCTTCTAACTCGCTTGACCAGGTCTTGCAATGCTCGTCGGCAGATTTATCGCAAGGTCCTAAGCATTTGGTTTTATTAGCGTCAGCAGAAAAGCCGCCATCGCATTCCCAACCGGTGACAATTTCTTTTTCTTCATCGCAAGCGTTGCAGGTTTCGGTTACCGCATGAGCGTTTTCAGGAATTTCACCGGTATAGGTATCCTCGCACGGGTTGGTACAGATGCACATACCGCACTCATCCTCGCCGGAATAGCCATCGTTATCTAAAGTGTATCCGTTACCGCAATCTGTGGTGTCGGTTGAATAGCCCTCTTTACAATCATTCGGCATACATCTATAGCATCCGGTTGTGGTGTCTATTAAATTACCCAAATGCCAACCATCTTTACCTTGCATGCCGCATCCGTCTACTGATTTTGCATAGCCGTCATCGCAGGCTGTTTCCTCACAGCCGGTTTTATCAGCATTTAAGACATAACCGCTTTCGCAGCCCGTGAATTTAAGATAGGTTTTATCATCGGGGCATTCGTCGCAAATACCGTTGTCAGGGCACTCGGTTAACGGATAATCGGAACAGTCCGGCTCAGGTTCGCTGTTATCAAAAGCAACGCAGGTTTTGTAGCTAGTGTTGAAAGGGCATAATAAATAGTGTTTGCAGTTGCTCTCAGCAGATGAACTATAACCTAAATTAGTGCAGTCAGAAGCGCTTGATGATGAACATGACGAACTGCCGCTTTTGCACTGCAAAGCATGGGCGAGACCCGCGCCGGTTAAAAACAACAGCAAAACTGCCAAAAACTTAAAATTACGTCTCGTCACACGACTCCTGAGTTAACTATATACCCCAACGTAAATATTATACTGCTTTATGATTATTTTTGCAACATTTATAAGCTTATATTGTGTATAAATTGCAGTGGCGGCATAAAAAAACGCGTCAGACAAAAATTTTTATAAATTTTCAAAAAAAATTACATTACCTATTGCTTAAAGAAAATCGGTTACCTATATAACCTTTTAGAAATTGAAGTTTACTTAACAAACAAAAGGATTTAGATAATGAGCAATAAAGTATTAGGTATTGACTTAGGTACCACAAACTCCTGCTTTGCCGTTATGGAAGGCGGGGAGGCTAAGGTTTTGGAAAACTCTGAAGGCGCTCGTACAACCCCTTCAATGGTCGCTTTTACCGACGCTGAACGTTTGGTCGGCGCCGCTGCAAAACGTCAGGCTGTTACTAACGCTGAAAACACATTGTTTGCCATTAAGCGTTTAATCGGTCGTCGTTATGACTCGCCGGAAGTTCAAAAGGATAAAGCTACCGCTCCGTTTAAAATTATTGAGGGCGATAATGGCGATGCTTGGGTTGAGGTTAAAGGGCAAAAATATGCTCCGTCACAAATTTCAGCTATCGTTTTGCAAAAAATTAAAGAATATGCTGAAAGCTACCTTGGCGAAAAAATTGACAAGGCTGTTATTACCGTTCCGGCATATTTTAATGATTCGCAGCGTCAGGCTACTAAAGATGCCGGTAAAATTGCCGGACTTGACGTATTGCGTATCATTAACGAACCGACTGCGGCGGCTTTGGCCTATGGTCTTGATAAAAAAGCTTCCGGCACTATCGCGGTTTATGACCTCGGCGGCGGTACGTTTGATATTTCAATTTTGGAAATCGGCGACGGCGTATTTGAAGTTAAATCCACTAACGGCGATACCTTCCTTGGCGGTGAGGACTTTGACCAACGTATTGTAAACTATTTGGCTGATGAATTTAAAAAAGAGTCGGGCATTGACCTTAAAAACGATAAACTTGCTTTGCAACGCTTAAAAGAAGCGGCTGAAAAAGCTAAAATTGAGCTTTCTTCAGCTACTCAGACTGATGTCAACTTGCCGTTTATTACTGCTGACGCTACCGGTCCGAAACACTTAAATATCAAACTCACCAGAGCCAAACTTGAATCTTTGGTTGATGATTTGATTGACCGTACGGTTGCTCCGTGTCAAAAAGCTTTGGCTGACGCCGGCTTAAAAGCCGGTGACATCAGCGAGGTTATTTTGGTTGGCGGTATGACTCGTATGCCGAAAGTACAGGAAAAAGTAAAAGAAATCTTTGGCAAAGAACCTCATAAAGGCGTTAACCCTGATGAAGTTGTTGCCGTCGGCGCTGCTATTCAGGGCGGTGTTTTGATGGGCGATGTTAAAGATGTTTTGTTGCTTGATGTAACCCCGCTTTCATTGGGTATTGAAACATTAGGCGGCGTGTTCACTCGTTTGATTGACCGTAACACCACTATTCCGACCCGTAAATCGCAGGTATTTTCAACTGCCGAAGACGGTCAGACTGCTGTTACCATCAGAGTATTTCAGGGCGAACGCGAAATTGCCGCTCATAACAAATTGCTTGGTCAATTTGATTTGGTTGGTATTCCGCCTGCACCGCGCGGCATGCCGCAAATTGAAGTTACCTTTGATATTGACGCCAACGGCATTGTAAATGTGTCGGCTAAAGATAAGGCAACCGGCAAAGAACAGGCTATTCGTATTCAGGCGAGCGGCGGCTTATCTGATGCCGATATTGAAAAAATGGTTAAAGATGCCGAAGCTAACGCTGAAGCCGATAAGAAAAAGAAAGAAGAAGTTGAAACTCGTAACCAGGCGGAAGCTTTGATGCACAGCACCGAAAAAACCTTGAAAGAAAACGCTGATAAAATCAGTGCCGCCGACAAGACCATGATTGAAGAAGCTATCGCAGCTTTGAAAACCGCTCTTGAAGGTACCGACACTGAGGCTATTAAGGCTAAAAGCGATGCGTTGATGCAGGCTTCCTTAAAATTGGGTGAGGCTATGTATAAAGCTCAAGGCGCGGCAGGCGGCTCAACCGAAGGTGCTGCCGGTGCTGATGCCGGCGCTCAAAGCGGCTCAAACGGCGGTGACGACAAAGTTGTTGACGCTGACTATGAAGAAGTTAAATAACGCTTTTTCAAAACTTGCAAACGACCTCTCATTCGGGAGGTCGTTTTGCTGTAATAAAAATGCAAAAATTGCTTGACTCTTTAATATGTTAAAGCTAGTATGCGGGCACTTGCGTGAAGAAGATTCTTTTTCCGCAGGTGTTTTGTATTAAATTTTAAACTTTTAAGGAAATTTGTGATGCCTACAATTAATCAGTTAATTCGTAACTCACGAACACCAAAAGTGAAGAGAAACAAAGTTCCGGCTTTGAAAGCTTGTCCACAAAAACGCGGTGTTTGTACAAGGGTTTATACAACAACCCCTAAAAAGCCTAACTCGGCTTTGCGTAAAGTGGCACGTGTACGTCTTACAAACGGCTTTGAAGTAATCAGCTACATCCCTGGTGAAGGTCATAATCTTCAAGAACACTCAGTGGTGCTGATTAGAGGAGGCCGTGTAAAAGACTTGCCTGGTGTTCGTTATCATATTATTCGCGGTACCTTGGATACTCAAGGTGTGTCTAAACGTCGTCAACGTCGTTCTTTATACGGCGCTAAGAGACCTAAATAGGAGAATGCCAGATGTCACGTCGTCATAGTGCTGTAAAAAGAGCCGTACTGCCTGATGCAAAATATAATGATAAGGTAGTGGCCAAATTTATTAACAATATTATGGAAGATGGTAAAAAGGCCGTTGCTGAAAAAATTCTGTATTCAGCCTTTGATATTATTGCTTCCAAAACCAAACAAGATGCTTTAAGTGTGTTTTCAGAAGCTGTTGAAAATGTTAAGCCGATGGTTGAAGTTCGCTCACGCCGCGTTGGCGGTGCAACCTATCAGGTTCCGTGCGAAGTTCGCGCCGATCGTCGTCAGGCTTTGGCTATCCGTTGGATTATTGCCGCCGCTCAAAAACGTTCGGAAACAACCATGACCGACAGACTCGCCAATGAGCTGTTAGACGCGTATGCCAACAAAGGTTCTGCCGTTAAAAAACGTGAGGATACTCACAGAATGGCTGAAGCTAACAAAGCTTTCTCTCATTACAAATTCTAAGCGAGAGGGTTTTGTAAAATGGCTCGTACACATAAACTTGAAATGTACAGAAATATCGGCATCATGGCACATATTGATGCCGGTAAAACCACAACAACAGAACGTATTCTGTATTACACCGGTGTAAACCACCGTATCGGTGAAGTTCACGATGGCGCCGCCACCATGGACTGGATGGAACAAGAACAAGAACGCGGTATTACCATTACCTCAGCGGCTACAACCTGCTACTGGAAAGGTTACCGTATTAACATCATTGATACTCCTGGACACGTTGACTTTACTGTTGAAGTTGAACGCTCGCTGCGTGTATTGGATGGTGCTGTTACCGTATTTGACTCGGTTGCCGGCGTTGAACCGCAATCTGAAACAGTTTGGAGACAAGCTGATAAATACAATGTTCCGAGAATTTGCTTCTGCAACAAAATGGATCGTATCGGCGCCAACTTCTATCGTTGCTTGGATATGATTGTTGACCGCTTGGGCGCTCGTCCGATGGCTATCCAACTGCCTATCGGCGCTGAAGCTGAATTTAAGGGTATCGTTGACCTTGTTACCATGAAAGCTATCATCTATTCCGGCGATACTGCAGATTCTCCGATTGAAGAAACTGAAATTCCGGCTGATATGAAAGAAAAAGCCGAAGAATATCACAATCAGTTGGTTGAAATGGCTGTTGAACAAGATGAACAAGCAATGGAAGATTATCTTGAAGGTAAAGAAATCTCCGTTGAAACTATCAAGAAATGTATTCGTAAGGGTACATTGAGCCAAGATTTTGTTCCGGTATTATGCGGTACCGCTTTCAAAAACAAAGGTGTTCAGCCTTTGCTTGACGCCGTAGTTGCTTATCTGCCTTCACCGACAGATATTCCAGCTATTCGCGGTGTTAAACCCGGAACTGATATTGAAGAAGACAGACGTCCGAGCGATGCAGAGCCGTTGTCTGCTTTGGCATTCAAAATTATGAATGACCCGTTTGTTGGTTCTTTAACCTTCACTCGTATTTATTCAGGCGTTATGAATGCAGGTTCTTATGTTTACAACTCAGTAAAAGACAAAAAAGAAAGAATCGGACGTATGCTTTTGATGCATGCTAACAAACGTGATGATATTAAAGAGGCTTATGCCGGTGATATTATCGCTTTGGCAGGCTTGAAAGATACCACAACCGGTGATACCTTGTGCGATCCTGACAAACCGATTGTTTTGGAAAACATGGTATTCCCTGAGCCGGTTATTCAGTTGGCTGTTGAACCTAAAACTAAAGCAGACGTTGAAAAAATGGGATTGGCTTTGGCTCGTTTGGCTATGGAAGACCCGTCTTTCAAAGTATCGTCTGATCCTGAAAGCGGTCAAACAATTATTGCCGGTATGGGCGAATTGCACCTTGACATTATTGTAGATCGTTTGAAAAGAGAATTTAAGGTAGATGCAAACGTTGGTGATCCTCAAGTGGCTTACCGTGAAACCATCACTAAACCTTGTGATATTGAATATACTCACAAAAAACAATCTGGTGGCGCCGGTCAGTTCGCTAAGGTTAAAATTAAATTTGAACCGACTGAAGATCATACCGGATTTGAGTTTATCAACACTGTTGTTGGCGGTAACGTTCCGAAGGAATATATCCCTGGTGTTGAAAAAGGTTTGAGAAGCGCTATGGAAAGCGGTGTTTTAGCAGGATATCCGGTTACCGGTGTTCGCTGCAACCTCTATGATGGTGCTTATCACGAAGTTGACTCTAACGTTATGTGCTTTGAAATCGCTGCCCGCGCTGCTTTCCGTGAAGGTATGCGTCAGGCCGATGCCAAAATCTTGGAGCCGATTATGAAAGTTGAAGTTGTTACCCCTGAAGAATATATGGGTGACATCATCGGCGACTTAAACTCACGTCGTGGTTTGGTCAACGGTATGGATCAAAGAGGCAACGCTCGCGTTATTGATGCGTTTGTACCTTTGGCCAACATGTTTGGCTATGTAAACACTCTGCGTTCATTATCTCAAGGTCGTGCTCAGTTTACGATGATTTTTGATCACTATTCTGAAGTACCGAGAGATATAGCAGAAACAATTAAAAGCAAAAATGCTTAATTAAACCGGTTAGGGGCGTCCTAACGCCCCTAACGATTTTTTGATAATTAAATTTGGAGTAATTTAAATGGCAAAAGAGAAATTTGAGCGGAGCAAGCCGCACTGCAATATTGGAACGATT
>JAJWCP010000068.1 GCA_021617435.1 Pseudomonadota bacterium | reverse complement strand
CCCGTTATCTGATTGCAGATAAATTCCGGCATTTTCAAGCGAATTTAGCAACGCCGATTCGGAGCCGGAAAATTCAAGCGTTAATTTAACTCGTCCGTTAATCACGGCCTCCGTAATAACCGCCTTAATTTGCGGTACAGATTTTAGTTTTTGTTCCATATCCAACCAATTTTTTAAGCGGACATAATAAAAAGTGGCAGCAATTTGCCCTTGCTTATAGCTTTCGGCTACTTGTTGCTGTTGCATCTGCATAGTTATATAATTAACCGATTCTGCAATGCCTTTATCAAGCGTTTCACCATCATCATCGGTAACCATAAAGCGTTTTTCAGCCTCAGACGGATATTCCCTTACAATCAGCACCAAATTATTGCGCCCTGCTCGCACCGCTTGCACAGTGTATATATTTTTAATTCCGTTAATTTGCGCTAATTTTTTGTATTCTTCAACACTTAAAACCGTTTGTGGAGCCTGCGACAGAGCTTGCTTATTCGGTATTGTGTCGGCAAGCACTTTAAAATCAAACTGACCGGATTTAATCAAACCTTTTTTGAGCCAAGCCTCCCGCCAAACGTTGCCGTCTTCCCACAAAACTTTATCCGGATATTCCATATCGCTGAAAATCGGCACAATCAAAATCTTTTGCGGAGCCGAAACCACTTCCAACATATCATTTTCCTGCATGTATTGCTTAAGCAGCGCCCCGTTAATCCTGATACTTAGGTCAGCTTTATAGGTTTTTGGCGAGCTAACTTCCGACATAACCGAAACTTCTTGAATAAAATGCAAAAGCTGTTCATCGGTCAATTTATTAAGCTCTTCCACATTAGCTTTAGCGGTTAGGCGCTCCGCCACCTGCAAAAAAGCCTCGCGGTTGGCTTTCGTCATGGCTTGTTCTTTAGCTTGCGCGGCGTTTTCAGCCTCTGCCTCAGCTTTCACTTTGGCATCAAAGCTAACTTCCGCTTTAACCGGCGAACACATCAGTAATAAAGTAATCAGCAAGATAAAAAACTTCATAATTTTAACTCTAATTCCATCAACAATCAGCAACAAAAAGCATGTTATTATATTTTCGTGTAAAAATCAAAACTTTTTTATAGACTTTTTATCAAGATAGTGCTTAATGTGTAAACATCAAAAAATAAATCATAAGGAACTTAAAATGCTTAGTAAATATCTTAACGGGCTTATTAATAAAGCCGCTGAAAATGTCAAAACCATTGTTTTGCCTGAAGGTGAAGATGAGCGTGTTTTGAAAGCCGCTCACATTATTGCCGACGCCAAAGCCGCCAAAGTCATTATTTTAGGTAATGAAGCGCAAATTAAACAACATTTTGCCGGTAACGGTTGGAGCATGGACGGAATTGAAGTTATCACCCCTGAAACTTCGCCACGCCTTGCCGAATATACCGAGTTGTTGTACAACTTGCGCAAAGAAAAAGGCATGACGCCCGAACAAGCCGCGGAGATGGCAAAAAACTACACCTATTTCGGCACCTTAATGATTAAAGCCGGTCATGCTGATGGTATGGTTTCAGGCGCCAATCACTCCACCGCCGACACCATTCGTCCGGCACTGCAGATTATTAAATCAGCCCGCAAAGACCGCAGTGTTTCATCATTTTTAATTATGATTTCAAATGACACCCCTTACCTGTTCTCTGACTGCGGCGTTATCATTAACCCGACTGAAAAAGAACTTTGCGACATTGCGTTAACCGCCGCTGAAACCGCCATTCAATTCGGCATTGAGCCTAAAGTTGCCATGCTTTCATTTTCAACCCGCGGCTCCGGCAAAGGCGAAACGGTAGACAAAGTCCGCAACGCAACCGCTATGGCGCAAGAAGCCTTAAAAAAACCTGAATATCAAGGCTTAGGCATTGAAATTGACGGCGAAATGCAGGCTGACGCAGCATTAGATAAGGTTGTGGCTCATAAAAAAGCGCCCGACAGTCATGTCGCCGGCAATGCCAGAGTTTTAGTTTTCCCGAACATTGAAGCCGGAAACATAGGATACAAACTTTTGCAGCGTCTTGGCGGCTGCGAAGCTTACGGACCTATGCTGCAAGGCTTAAATGCTCCTATTAACGACTTATCGCGCGGCGCCTTTGCCGAAGATATTGCCGGCGTAATCGCCATCACCTGCTTGCAGGCCAATCATAAATAAATTTAGTTTATAAGGAAATAAACATGAAAAAAATTTTAGTTCTTAATTCAGGGTCCTCTTCATTAAAATATCAGTTGTTTAATGTAGATGGCGATAATTATGAAGTCCTTGCTAAGGGCGTTGCCGATCGTATAGGGATTCACAATTCATTTGTAACCATAAAAATCGGCGATGACAAGAAAACCAAAGAAGTTGATTTGCCGACCCACACTGAAGCAATTCGCGAAGTTTTAAATCTTCTGTTAAACGGTCCGCTTCACAGCATGGACGAACTCAGCGCCGTTGGTCACCGTATTGTGCACGGGGGCGAAATTTTCAAAGGTTCTGCCATCGTAACTGAAAAAGTTATTGAACAAATTGAAGATTTGGCGGAGCTTGCTCCTTTACACAACCACGCCAGCGCCGCCGGCATTCGCGCTGTTAAAACCATTTTGCCGGAAATTCCGCAAGTGGTTGTTTTTGATACAGCCTTCCATCAAACCATGGAAAAGGAAGCTTATTTATACGCTTTACCGAAAGAACAGTACACTAAATACAAAATCCGCCGCTACGGTTTTCATGGCACCTCGCACTCTTATGTTGCGCAAAAAGCCGCTGAATTAATCGGTAAAAAAGGCAAAATCATCACTTGCCACCTTGGCAACGGCGCTTCTATTACCGCGGTTAAAAATGGTAAATGCATTGATACCTCTATGGGCTTTACGCCTTTAGCCGGTGTTGTAATGGGTACTCGCTCAGGCGATATTGACCCTTATATTCCGCTTTACATCATGAAGACCCAAAACAAAACCACTGATGAAGTTAACACCTTGCTTAACAAGCAAAGCGGCATGCTCGGCATTTGCGGATTTTCAGATAACCGCGATGTAGAGGTCGGCTACTTAAAAGGCGACCAAGAATCCATTGACGCCATGAACGTTTATGTTCACACCCTGTTGCGCTTTATCGGCGGCTATATTGCCGTTTTGGGCGGCGTTGATGCCATTGTCTTCACTGCAGGCGTTGGGGAAAACGGCTCTATCGTTCGTAAATTGGTTGTTGACCGCTTGGCTTATTTGGGCATTAAACTCAATGAAGAAAACAACAATAAGCGCGGTCAAACTCTTGAAATTTCAACTCCGGACTCTAAAGTTCGCGTATTTGTAATTCCGACCGATGAAGAATTGATGATTGCCAAAGACACCATGAAATTGGTATTTTAATTCTGCTTGCTTAAATTTAATCCCCTGAAGTTTTCGCTTCGGGGGATTTTTTTATCTGCCGGTATTATTTAGCATTGCCGTAACCAACGGACCTTTATAAGTTTGCGAATTTTCCATCTTTAAAGTTCCGTTAACAACGCTCGCGGGCAAAATATCCTGAACCATTTGGCATCTGCCGTTATGAAGCGCTCTGCTTCTGCGCGGTTTTTTGGCTTTTTCTAAATTTTCCTCCAGTTTACTGAAGTCAAACTCCGCAAAACCGTCAGCATCCATTTTAAGCTTGCCATTTTCGGTCACACAAACGTCTTTCGGCGTCAAATTATAACAACCTTCCGCTCTTAAAGCCAAAAAATCAGAGGTTTTAAGTTTTCCTTCAAGCAATGCGCCCATAAAATAAAAACGAGGCAACAAACCTTTTTGTTTGCGGTATCCGGTTAAATAGCGTGTCAGCTCATGCCCGGTTTTACCTTCATTCAAGGCCTTCAAATATTTTGACTTAGAAAATCCGTTTTCACCGATAACATACGCAAAATTATAAGTAGCTATTGTGGTAGCATCATCCATCGGAACTTTAACACATTTCTGGATAGTAGGCAGAGCCTGAAATTTCAAATAACGTTCTTTTTGCACTATGGCGTCTTCCATAGTTATGGTATCGCCTTTTTTAACAGGAGAAATCTTGCGGTTGCCGTCCCCTTTTTCATCAATATAAAAAGTGCAACCGTAACCTATGGTCTGATAACCTTCACCGTCGGTAAAGGTCCTGTCGGCAAAATTTTCCACAAACGCCAAACTGGTTTTAATGGCGTCATGACAACGCGAAAAACCTCGCACATGCCCGCACGGGTCTTTAGCCTCATATTCTTTACGTTTTTCATTAATCCGATACGCTTCATAAACCGCGGTGCTGACCGTTGCCGCCAACATAAAACCAACCGCCCAATGCCGAGCCTTAACTTTAAGCTTGTTCACATCAAGCGATTTAATATTATTAGTCGCTTTCTTTGCGTTTTTACTTAAAAACTCACCCACTTTTTTGGTAATATAAGCGGCATTATCGCGAGCCGCGCGCACTTGGTATTGATTGTGAGCTTTGCGCATTTCTTTTAAGTTCGGATAATCAATAAAAGTTCTGAACGGGCGATCCGGATAAGCTTCCGCCAACTTCATGGAAAGATTAACCGACTCCCAATATTTTTTATCTGCTCTGTCAAAAATCTTTTTAGCAATTTTAGCCGGTGCGTCTTTACTGTTGCGCATTGAATACGGCACAACTAAGCGCTGTTCGCCGGTTTTGGTGGTAAGCGAAATATATTTAACTTCTTCATGATTACGCTGATATTTAAGATAATCTTTGCGCATTAAATCAAAAAAATCGTTAACAAAAGCCCGTTTCGGGTCTTTATAATCACGTGTATAAGCGTACGGCACCGTATAATCCGTACCGTTCAGATGAACAACCGGCGGAATAATATTGGTTTGCCCATATTCCCATTGTAAAAAGTTTGCCAACTCGTTTTTATTTTTACTCATCGAAGTTCTCCGTTTTTAGCTTTTACAATTATGAGTATAAAGCAACGGACAAATTTTGTCAATGACGCTTATTCCAAAATCAGCTTATCCGGTTGACAACATGGCGTTTCTGCTTATCATAACTATAAATTAAAAAATCAACGAGGATACAAACATATGAGAGCCAGATTGTTACAATGCCTGTTTTTAGTTTGCCGCAATATTTTATTTGCCGCCAAAGAAAATGCCGCTAATTTATGGGTTATTGAACTACAAAAGCGCAACACGGCGAATTCTGACTATACATACAGCGAAGAAGCTATTTATGGTAACAATTATTGTCCAAAGGGCAAAAAATGTCTTTATAATATGACCGTATCAGATACTGAAGTTATCTGCAACACCTGTGAAGGTATCGGCTGTACTTTATATGTGCTGTATCAATAATCTGTTTTCAAATCAAAACCCCCTCTGTAAAAATTTACAGAGGGGGTTGATATAATCCGTTCAGATTATTTTTTAGCCTTAGCTTTAACAGCGGCCTGAGCTGCTGCCAAACGAGCAACCGGTACACGGAACGGAGAGCATGATACGTAGTCTAATCCGCATTCTTGGAAGAACTCAATAGACTTCGGATCACCACCGTGTTCACCGCAAACACCGAGGTGCAGGTCCGGATTAACCTTACGACCTTCAACACAAGCGCGTTTAACCAATTTACCAACGCCATCAACATCAATAGATGCAAACGGATCGGCAACATAAACGCCTTTAGCGCGGTATTCGTCCAAAATAGCGCCGGTATCGTCACGGCTCATACCCAAAGTGGTTTGAGTCAAGTCATTAGTACCAAAACCGAAGAAGGCAGCTGATTTAGCAATTTCTTCAGCCATCAAAGCAGCGCGCGGCAATTCAATCATCGTGCCTACAATGTAGTGAATTCTCTTGCCTTTTTCAGCAAATACTTTTTCAGCGGTGGTATCAATAATGTCTTTAACGATATCCAACTCTTTCTTAGAACCGGTAAGAGGAACTTCAATTTCAGGAATAACTTTAATTCCTTCGGCTTCACATTCCAAAGCGGCTTCCAAAATAGCGCGAGCTTGCATTTCGCCGATTTCAGGATAAGTAATCGGCAAACGGCAACCGCGGTGACCCAACATCGGGTTCAATTCGTGCAAAGCATTGGCTCTGGCTTTAACTTCAGCCAAAGTTTTGCCGAGTTTATCAGCCAATTCCTGCATTTCAGGATCAGTGTGCGGCAAAAATTCATGCAACGGCGGGTCAAGCAAACGAATGGTAACCGGCAAGCCGTTCATAATTTTGAACAAAGCCTTAAAGTCTTGCTTTTGGTAAGGCAACAAACGAGCCAAAGCAGCACGACGACCGGCTTCATCATCAGCCAAAATCATAGCGCGCATATCCGGAATACGGTCTGCGTCAAAGAACATGTGTTCAGTACGAGCCAAACCGATACCTTCAGCGCCAAAGTCCAAAGCCTGCTGAGCATCTTTCGGAGTTTCAGCGTTAGCACGAACTTTCAAAGTACGAATTTGGTCAACCCAAGTCATCAATTTACCAAAGTTACCGGTGCTGGTATCAGCTTTAACGGTCGGAATTTGGCCTTCAATAATCTGACCTTTAGCGCCGTCCAAAGATACCCAATCGCCTTCTTTAACAACAACGCCGCATTTGGTGCTCATTGTTTTGGCTTTGTAATCAATGGCAATGTCGGTTGAACCTGAAACGCACGGAGTGCCCATACCGCGGGCAACAACGGCTGCGTGAGAGGTCATACCGCCGCGGGCAGTGATAACACCCTGTGAAGCGTGCATACCGCCGATATCTTCCGGTGAAGTTTCGTTACGAATCAAGATAACTTTTTCACCTTTGGCAGCCCAAGCTTCAGCGTCTTCAGCGTTAAATACAGCGCGACCGACAGCGGCGCCCGGAGAAGCCGGCAAACCGGTAGCGATAACATGCTTTTTAGCTTTCGGATCAAGCATCGGGTGCAATAACTGGTCTAATTGGTCGGCACCAACGCGCATGATAGCTTCTTCATGGGTAACCAAGCCTTCTTCAACCATTTCAACTGCCATACGAACAGCAGCGGCTGCGGTTCTTTTACCATTGCGGCATTGCAACATCCACAATTTACCGTGTTCAATGGTAAATTCCATATCTTGCATGTCTTTGTAGTGATGTTCCAAATTGTTTTTGGCATCAACCAATTCTTTATAAAGGTGCGGCCATTTTTCTTCCAAAGAAGTGC
This sequence comes from Pseudomonadota bacterium, assembly GCA_021617435.1. Classification (GTDB taxonomy): domain Bacteria; phylum Pseudomonadota; class Alphaproteobacteria; order RF32; family CAG-239; genus CAAFZY01. The sequence goes on along the minus strand of JAJWCP010000068.1, from coordinate 1,082 downwards.
CGTCGCCAATGCTGCCCATCGGTTGCGGAGTACGAATACCGGCAACAACGTCTTCACCTTGAGCATTAACCAAATATTCGCCGTAATATCTGTTTTCACCGGTAGCAGGGTCGCGTGAGAAGCAAACACCGGTAGCGCAGTCATCACCGGCGTTACCGAATACCATAGTTTGAACGTTTACTGCAGTACCCCAGTCACCCGGAATATTGTTTAATTTACGGTAAGTGATGGCGCGAGCCGACATCCATGAACCAAATACGGCGCCGATACCTGCCCACAACTGTTCCCAAGGATCTTGCGGAACAACTTTACCGATTTTTTTACCGATTTCTTTGTATTCTTTAACCAATTCTTTCAAATCATCAGCAGTCAAATCAGTATCTGATTTGTAGCCTTTTGATTTTTTCATATTTTCCAAAGCTTCTTCATACAAGTCAAGGTCTGCGCCCAAAACAACGTCTGAGAACATTTGTAAGAAACGACGATATGAGTCGTAAGCAAATCTTTCGCTGCCTGAAGCTTTAGCCAAAGCTTTAACGGTTTCATCGTTTAAGCCGAGGTTTAATACGGTATCCATCATACCCGGCATTGAAACGCGGGCACCTGAACGAACCGAGAACAACAACGGGTTGTTGGCATCAGCAAACTTTTTACCCATAATTTTTTCAACGCCGGCAACAGCAGTTTTAACCTGCTCTTTCAAATCTGCCGGATAAGTGTTGTTATTGTCATAGTAGTAAGTACAAACTTCGGTAGTTACTGTAAATCCTGGAGGAACAGGCAAACCAACTTTGTTCATTTCAGCAAGGTTGGCACCTTTACCGCCAAGGAGATTGCGCATGGTGGCGTCGCCTTCGGCGTTGCCGTTTCCAAATGTATAAACCCATTTACTCATGGTTATTTAAGCTCCTTTTGCAGCTATTTGTTAAAACACAGTCACGCGCCGCTTTATGCAAAGCGCGACCAAATTAAAAAATTTTCAATTCGGCTAAAATTTATACCACTAATTCCGATTCTTCAAGCAAAAAATTTATAATATTGTAATAATTTGTAAACCTTCTTCAAGCTACAATAGCCCATTG
>JAJWCP010000067.1 GCA_021617435.1 Pseudomonadota bacterium | reverse complement strand
TTTTGATATAGAAAATGGAGTTATTGGCTCTATGCATCATGCTGCGGCAATGAGCAGTAAAGTTGCCAATTGCGATGATGAGGAGGAATATAAGAGCTTTGATTCAAATGGAAAGGTTTTTTATGTTTACTGTCTTTCGGAACTCAAAGCGCGCGGGTGGGATAAATACATCCCCGCCAAATTACCGGACGATAAAAAATAAAATTTAATTCCGCCGGTGAGTTTATCATCAGCGGGGCTGCATTTATTTATTGTTTCTTTGGGAAAAAGCTTTGGCGTGTTGCCCATATCAGCGGCCAAACCAGAGCGACGATATTAACGGCAAACAGCAAATACTTAACAACCGTATTAATCGCCTCAAAGGTGCTTTCGCTTAAAGCTTTAGAATAACTGAGGCTTTCTGAATAAAAGCCATAAGCAAAACCCAAAATTCCTACTAGTATGGCTATGTAAAAATAAATTCCGAACGCCATTAAATAATTGCATGATTTAGGGATGGCGTTTTGCAAATCGGTAATCATTATAATCTCTCGCTTAAAACAAAGAACAATAATTCCGACTACAAAGTATATAAAGTTAAGCTGTTTTAATAAGAAAAAAAGCCTGATATCCGGAAATGATGCGCGTGCAGTGCTGAAGATAAAAGAAAAAGCAATAAAAGCTCCGCCTATAATTAAAAACTGTTTTTTAAAAGTGCTCATTAATTTATCTCCTTTACTTTATCATCTGAATAACAAAACTTGCTTATCGGGCAGTTGCGGCAGTCCGGATTTTTGGCTTTGCAAATATAACGCCCGAACAGCACCAACCAATGATTGGCGTTTTTAATATATTCCGGAGGTAAAATTTTAAGTAAATCTTGTTCAACTGCCAACGGGGTTTTGCCGTCTGAAAAATCTAAGCGGTGCGCAATGCGGAACACATGCGTGTCAACTGCCAAAGTCGGCTGATTAAACCATACGTTTAACACCACATTTGCAGTTTTACGGCCAACGCCGGCAAGGTTTTCCAACGATTCGCGGCAAGCCGGAACTTCGCCTCCGAATTTATCAATCAAATCGCGGCTTAAAGACATAATACTCTGCGCTTTGTTGTTGTAAAGCCCGATGGTTTTAATATAGCTCTTCAGCCCGTCTAAACCCAAAGCAAGCATTTTTTGCGGAGTGTCCGCAACCTTAAACAACGATTCGGTCGCTTTGTTTACGCCTTTGTCAGTGCTTTGCGCCGATAAAACCACCGCCACCAAAAGAGTATATGCATTGCAAAAATTCAGCTCGCAGCGCGGATTAGGGTTATGCTCGTTAAAAATTTGCATAATTTGTAAAACTTCTTGTGGCTTTCTCATGCTTTAACACCTCCGGCACCGGCGGCTTTAGGCGCATTTTCATCTAACGGCCAACGCGGACGCGGTTTAAAGTCAAGATTATTATGAAATCCGGCTCTGAAGCGCTCCAACCCTGCCCAAGCAATCATCACGCCGTTGTCGGTGCAAAACTTAATCGGTGGCGCGGCAAACAACAAGCCGTTTTCTTCGGCAAGCAATTTAAGTTGTTCGCGCAAATAAGTGTTAGCGGCAACCCCGCCCGATACCACCAAATTTTTGCCTTGCGGATATTTGCTCTTAAAAATGCCGATGGCTTTGCGGAGCTTGCGTACCAAACAATCGGTTGCAGTGTATTGAAAACATGCGCAAATATCGGAAATGTCTTTGCCTGATATGTTAGCGTGCTCAATATTTCCGTCCGGAGCATATGATTCTATCAATTTACGTACCGCGGTTTTTAAGCCTGAAAATGACAAGTTGCAATCGCCGGAGCTGATAAGCGGTCGCGGCAGAGCAAAGCGGGTGGCATCGCCTACGGCGGCGGCCTTTTCAATCATCGGACCGCCCGGATAACCGAGCCCGAGCATTTTTGCCACTTTGTCAAACGCTTCGCCGGCGGCGTCGTCAATCGTGGTACCCAAACGTTCGTATTCGCCCACATTTTTAACAATCAAAATTTGGCAGTGCCCGCCTGATACCAGCAACAACAAATACGGATATTCAACATCGTTGGAAACGCGGGCGCATAAGGCGTGCCCTTCCAAATGGTTTACGGCGACAAATGGTTTGTTCAGCGCTAAAGCCAAAGCTTTTGCCGCCATTACACCGACCACTACTCCGCCGATAAGCCCCGGACCGGAAGCGGCGGCAATGGCGTCTAAATCTTCAAGCTTAATGCCGGCGCGTTTAACGCATGTTTCAATAATCTCATCAATATGTTCCAAATGAGCGCGGGCGGCAATTTCCGGTACAACCCCGCCAAAAGCTTTATGTTCTTCTTGTGAAAGCAGGGCTTGCCCTAAAATTTGCCTGTTTTCATTTACAATCGCGGCCGCCGTTTCATCGCAGCTGCTTTCAATTCCTAAAACTAACATTTTGCATAATCCGATTTAATCTGTTGCAGTATTTTTTATAATTATATAAACTATAAAAACAATAATGCCAAGAATAATCAAGCGAGGATACAAAAATGGTTACAAAAACTTTATCTGAAAAAAATGCACCTGCGGCCGATAAGCCGCAAAGCACGCAAACCGTCGGGTTTCTTAAAGGCGTGATATGGTCGGTTATAATTGCCGGCGCCGTTTTGGGCGGAGCTTGGTATTTGCAGCTAAATCCGCGAATTTTGCAAAAAATAAATAACGATTCGGCGGAGCAAAATGCCATTTTGCGGCTTGAGGGCAAAATTAATGCCTTGCAAACGGAAGTAAATGAGCTTAAACGCCTGAATGCCGAGGCTAAAAACGATTCGTTGCAACTTGCCGCCATGCTTAACGGTAAAATTGATAACGTTAATAAAATAAATTCCGAAATTTTAGATTCGCGGGTCAGTACCAATACTATGCTTGGCGTTGTTTCAAGAATAGACGCGCTGGAATCTAAACTCCGAGCTTTCGGACAGGTCAGCACCCGCGGAGCCTTAACCTTAACCGCCGCCATGTTGGTAAAAGATTCGGCGGCAACTGGCAAACCTTTTGTTTATGAGGCGGAAGTTTTGCGTAATTTGGCGTTAGGCACCAATATGGAAGCTCCGGCTGATGTAATTGCCTCGCTTTCATATGAAGGTTTGCCGTCGCCTGAAAAATTAATTAAGCGATTTAATGAGCTCTATGTAAAAGAACAAACCAAGCAGACGGAGGCTGAACTTGCTAAGGCCGAGCAGGAAACCGCGGCAAAAAATCCGTCAAAAGAACCTGACTGGAAAGAAAAAATTAACTCTAAGCTCAGTAAACTGATTAGCATTGAATACCACGAAAAACCGGTTGACGAGTTAATGGCAAAAGACGAAGTTTATCGTTTGGTTAATGAAGGTAAATTTTCAGAGGCGTCGGTGTTGATGTCGGCTAAGCCTGAATATCAGACTGAAGACTTTGCTAAATGGCAAAAACAGATTACCGCCGCTGAAGATTTTAATCAGGCGTTAAAACAAATTGAGGCGCTGACCATGGCGGTGATGAAAGCTGAAAATTTAACCGCTGATAACAATTAAAATATTGCGGCTGAGGCGATGAGTAAAAAGTTTTATACATTTTGGATTATAGGTCTGCTGTTGATTTTGCTGATTCGCGAAGGTGATGTAACCGGCTCAATCGTTATTAACTGGCGCGGAGCATCAGCGGTTTTGCCGCTTGCCGGCGCTCTTTTGTGGCTGTGGGTTTTTATCGCCGCAATTTACGGGCTTAATTTTTTGCTACATAAACTGATTGTAGGTCAGCTTAATGAAGCATTGCGCTTTTCCGGCAATGAAACCCGCAATGTTAAAACCGGCAAAATTACGGAAAAGTTGGTTTTAAATCGTGCCGATATCGATAATTCCATGATGTTGTTGCTCAAAGCAATGACTTCTATTACTGCCGGAGATATGTCAGCCGCGCGAAAATGTTTAAAAGAGTTGCGCAATCTTATCGGCGATGACACGATTATTGATGTCTTAACGCTCAAAATTTATAAAGGCGAAAAAAACTTTGATAAAATGGAAGAGCTTTCAACCAAACTGATGAATAATCCTGATTTGGAACTGGTCAGCTTAAAAGCGGCGGTTGAAGCGCAAATGCAGAAAAAAGAATTTGAACAAGCCTTAATTAATGCCAATAAAGCCTTTGAAGTGCGGCAAGATTTGTATTGGGTAATTGAAAGCGCTTTTAATTTACGCGCTAAAGCAGGCGATTGGGAAGGCGCGTTGCAAGTGTTAAATTCCGGTTTTAAGAAAAAACTTATTCCGGCTGAAAAATACAAGCTCCTAAAGGCGGTAACACTGTATGAGTTGGCTGAAAACGCTAAACAATCAGGCGATTCGGTCAACTTTTTCAAATACTGTTCGCAAGCGCTTGAGCATAACCATGAACTTGTTCCGGCAGCGTTGGCATTGGCGGAATATTATGTGCAAAATGATAATCAAATCCGCAAGGCGGCAAATGTACTCAGCCGTATTTGGCGCTGCAACCCGACCTCTGAAGTTGCGGAAATGTACTTAAATCTATGGGCGAAAGATACCGCGGCAGAAAGAGTTCAGCGTATGGAAAGTTTAGCTTTAACCAACAGTAAACGTCCGTCGCTTAACAATTTACTGCTGGCCGTTCTTGATGCTAAAGCCAAATTTTGGAACAAAGCCCGCGGAGAGTTTGAAATCTTTTTAATTAACAATCCGGCTACCAAGCGTATTGCCAAAGTTATTTACGAGTATGAAAAGCATTTTCATAAAAATGAGGCGGCGGCGCAAAGCTGGAAAAATAAAACGGCGTCTTGTGCCGATGATTCGGTTTGGGTTTGCTCTGAATGCGGGCATGTAAGTAAAAAATGGCGTCCGGTTTGTGATAAATGTTCTGCAATCGGTGAATATAAATGGCATTTGTATGTGGAAAAATCGGCAAAGAATGATTAAATTAAAAAAACAGGAGAAGAGCAATGGATACACCGGAATTAAAACAAATTTGGAAAAATAAGTATCAGATTGTGCCCTCGCAGCTTGAAAAAATTAAACAAATTAAAACTGCTGCGACGGCTTTTAATGCCAACATTGATGCGGTGATTAAAATTCCGGCTGAAAAACTTGCCAAGCTGATTGCGGAAGAAGGGCTCTTGTTGGCAGATTTGGAAAACATTACTGAAACCAAAATCAATTCGCCTGCTGATGTGCTAAAAGGTATCTTCAAATGCTTTAAAGAAGGCATAGCCGAAGAATGGATTACCGAAGAAAAAGCAGTCTATGATTGGATGTATGAAAAAATTGGTTATGATCATCTGCAAATCGGTGGACAGGGCGGAATTGTCGCCAATGCTTTAGCTACCATCGGGATTCAAAACGTTTATGTACATACAAATTCATTGCCCAAATTACAAGCTGATCAATTTGTAAAAAAAGATAATTTGTTCTCGTTTGATGATAATGGTAAACCGGCGCCGGCATACACCATTGACCGTAAAGCTGAAACTCCGCTTATCCATTGGATTGCTGAATTTAATAAAAACGATGTGCTCACCATTGAGGGGCGTACTTTCCGCTGTCCTAAATCTAACCGCTTTATCGCCACTTATGATCCGCTTAATTTGAAGCTTGTAACCGATAAACACTTTATTCGTTATGTGCATAGCCACCCGATGGATTATGTGGTTTTATCGGGCTTTCATGCCTTAACTTCTAACAATAACGGCGTGGCGTTAATTGAAAAGATTTTGCCGGAGATAAAAAATTGGAAGCAAACATCTCCGGACGGAATTTTCCATCTGGAAATAGCCTCCACTCAAGATAAAATTATCCGCAAAGCGATTGTGGAAAAGGTGGCTCCGCTAATGGATTCGCTTGGTATTAACGAGCGTGAAACCATGGATGTTTTAGAGGTAATCGGCGAGGAGTCTTTAGCCGAACAAAGCCGTCGCCAAACCACATCTGAAAATTTGTTTGCAGGTCTTGTAAAAATTAAAGAAAAAACCGGTGTGGCGCGTATTCAGCTGCATATGTTCGGGCTTTATATAACCTTGCAGGATAAAAACTTCCGCATTACGCCTGAAGCTAACCTACGCGGTATGATGACTGCCGCTACCATCGCCGCCGCCAAAGCCGGAACCGGCGTTATTGATGATTTGTTGTGGGCGCAAGGGCGTGAAGTTTCCGATGTCGGGCTGATTGAGGCTGATGGCTTGTCATGGGCAACCGGTCAAAATGATTTAGCGCAAACCGGTATCGGTCGTTTTCGCAATTGGGATTTAATTGTGGTGCCCACTATTTTAATTGAAAAGCCGCTTACTTTGGTGGGTATGGGCGATACAATTTCATCGTTATCGTTAGTAGGCGCGCGTTAGCGTTTTAACAAATAGCCGCCGTCTTCGGTTAAAATCAGTTGAGCGGATGGGTTATCATGCTCAACTTTTTGCCGCAAACGGTAAATATGGGTTTCAATGGTATGAGTGGTAACCTCAGGGCTGTATCCCCAAACTTCTTGCAGTAGTTCGGTTTTGGTTACAATCCGCCCTTTAATTTTGTAAAGGTATTGAACTATCGCCACTTCTTTTTCTGTTAATTTAGTCGCCTCATTATTTCTGAAATTATAAATCTCTTTGCTTAACGGACGCAACTCGTAACAGTTAAATTTTAAGCGCCCGTCATCAGAATTAAACGCCAGATTAATAGCGGAACACAAGGTGTTTATAAAATCTTTGAGCACAATCGGTTTAATCTCAAATTTAACAAAAGTTGAGGCTTGCGGCTTATCCGCGCCCTTTTTTAAGAGTACGAAAATCGGCGTTTGCGGATGTTTTGATTTAACGGAAGCAAGCATTTCCGGCTTTTCATCTAAAATAACAATATCCGGCGTTGCTGATTCGGCATTAATCGTGTATTCCGGCGCATAACGTTCAATTTGCAGCCGCAAATCATCAAAAAAAACATTGTTTTCTGAAATTATAAGTAAATTTGGCATACTGGCTCCTAAAAATTAATTTCAATCCCGCCATAAACTAAAGGTCCGCGGTTTTCACAGGCATTTACGTCCTTAAATTCAGCGTATCCTCCGCCAAGGTAAAAACCTAAATGTTTGTATGGTTTTATGCTGTTGTGCAAAGTAACAAGCCTTGTTCGCGCCGGTAAGTTATCAGCTTTTGCCTCAAAATAACTTAAATTCGCGGTCAACAAGGCAAACTCGTATGATATGCCGCCGGTAAAGGCAAATCCGTTGCGGAACGCGTCATAATAAGCGGGCTGATTGGCAGATATGTTTGTATCCGCTATTGCGTGGTCGTAACTTTCGGTCTGACGATAGGCGGCAAACAAGGTAAACCCTTGCCGATAAACCGAAATTCCGCCTGCGTATTCGCGGTGGCTGTGGTTAAAATCAGCATACGCCAAATAAAATTCGGTATCGGCAAAGCTGAACTCATGCGAGTTATAAAGCGCAACATGATAGGCGCTTTGGTCATAATATGGCGCAAACTTTGAGGTTAGTCCGTCATTGGCATTATTTTCGGGAGTAAAGCCAAAAGCTAAAGTTGTTCCGGCAAACTCCGGCGTAAAATAGGCAAATTTAAACGAGCTGCCGTCCGTATTAATTTGCGCCGAGGTTAAGGTGCTGTAATATTTGCGGCGGTTGTGCTGCTTCCAGTTGGGGTTTTCTACAAAATTTGCCGCTTCTGTCGGGCTGATTTGCCAAACAGAAAGATTAGGCTGCACAACGCTGAGCAAAGCCGCCGGATTTTGCATTTGTCCGAGATAAAAATCGCCGTAAGCGGTTTGCATTTTGGCGTAAATCTCTTCGCCGTAATGTCCGAAATTTAAGTTATCCAAATTGCTGCCGGTTTTGGCTTTAAGCTCTAAACCGAGTTTGAACGAAGCGTTATCATTAAAGTTATAAATCGCGGCTCCGCTTAAATTCCCGTTTATCGGCGCATGAAAGCGATTCTGCCCATTTAAAAAGTTACCGGAAGGGTCGGCGTAACCGGCTACCGTCCGTAAAGCTCCGCCGTATTCATACTCAAGCCCGCTCGCGTTCGCCGCTAGCGGCAATAAAAACGTCGTTAAAAACAGAAAAGCTTTGTTAAACATCAAAAATCCTTTGTTTATATTACGGCAAAGCTTAAATTTTTAATGGCTCAATGTCAACTTTTTTATAATCTGAAGAAGTATTCATCTGCTCAAAAATTATCACCAAAAAAATTTTTCAAAAAAATATACTTTTCTCTTATCTTTTCTTATATATAATAGAGGAAG
>JAJWCP010000066.1 GCA_021617435.1 Pseudomonadota bacterium | reverse complement strand
GGTGGTTTAAATACAACTTATGCACAGCGTGGACTCGTAAATATTGCAAAAAAAAAACGCGAGCTAAAATCTTTTCATTCGTAACAATTTGAGGAGATTTTTATTATGAAATCACATCTTACCCGTTTTTTACACTACACTCTGTCATATTCGGGCTTGACCCGAATATCCAGGTCAAATAAAGTAGCTAATTTCTTTCACCTGGACACTCCGGTCAAGCCGGAGTGTGACAGTGTTTGTGCAGGTCGCAGTATGGTGGAAATGCTTGGCGTTCTGGCGATAATAGGCGTATTATCCGTCGGGGCGATTGCCGGATACTCAAAGGCGATGAATAAATACAAAATAAACAAAACAATTGAAAGTGCCAACCAACTGCTTGCCACCGTTTTTACCAAATTTGCAACCGATAAATCAGCATTGACCACCGATGCTTATGGTAATGCCCACCTTGTCCCGATTATGATAAAAGCAGGTTGGGTACCGGACGGATTAAAGCCTTATGAAAATGTGCCTAATGAGTTGCAGGATTCTTTCGGCAACGGCGTTTGGATTTTTACCAACCCCGACCGCCGAATTGGTATCGGCTGGAGTTTTAAGAAACCACAAAAAGAGTTGTGTTACAACTTGTTAAGCCTAAGCAAAGGTTGGAATGATAGTCTAAGTCAGGTTACTATTAACCAAACCAGCACTGATGACGCACCGGTTAAAGAATACGGCACATTTTACGGTAACAGCTCTTGCCAAACAGGGCGCAAATGTTTAACCGACATCACCGTAACTGAAATGGATGCGGTTTGCAATAATTGCGAACTTTCATCTTGCCGATTTTACTTTTTCAGCAACCCGTTTTAGACCGACGGTGCCATTAAAAAAACTCCCTAAACGGGAGTTTTTTTATAATCACTTTTTAGTATTGAATGTGCTTAACAGATTTTTCAGCTCTTCATAACTCTTCACTTCCGGTATCCACTTCAAATCTTCCGGCAGGTCGGTAGTAAATTCACAGCGGAAGCGCACCGGATGAGCGCCGACATTAATAGCGGCATGCTGGTTATAAATACGGTCGTCAACCAAAACGGTTTCATCGGCTTTTAATCCGTATTTTTCAAAACATTCTTTGAGCATATCTTCTTTGGCAGTGTCGTGCATATATTTGCCGTGCTGCACACACTCAATTTTGATAATATCGGCAACCGGCGCCAACAAAGCATTCAAAAGCTTCTTTTTGGTTTCAACGTCAAAAGTTGCCGACATTGTAAACTGCTTATAGCCAAGCTTATCAAATTCTTTGATAGCCTCAATCGCGCCGTCATAAAGCGGACGATTGGTAAAAAACTCCGGAGAATGGCAAAAATCATAATCCATTTCCACGCCCATTGTCGGATGGGTTTTAAGCTCCAAGGCGCCGTATTTGGGAACAATCGGTAAAACCTTCGGCAAATCTTCCCATTTAATGTTGCCATAAAGCGGTTTATATTTCGGGTGATTGGTTAAAAAATTGTAATAAGCGTAATTTAAATTAGCCAATACGCCGTCAACATCCCAAAAAATGTTTTTGATTGCCATGGAGAACTCCTTTGTCAAAGCGAAAATAAAAAAAATGGCGCGCTCTGGGCGATTCGAACGCCCGACCCACAGCTTAGAAGGCTGTTGCTCTATCCTGCTGAGCTAAGAGCGCCTGAGCTTTGATAGAACAAAGCTTTTACACATTTTACGCCGTTTGTCAATAAATTTTTGCTGATTATTTACGCTTATCGTTTTTGGAAGCAACCGACTGCTGCATTTTGCGGCGTTTTTTAATTGTCTTTGCTTTTTCAACCGAAAACCCGAACTTACCGAGTTGCCGTCCTAATGTATAATAAAATCCGTGCGCATAAGCAAGCAATCCGGCCTTTTCCAAATTAAGTCCGCCCTGTTTGTTGATATAAGCGTCATCAACATTAACCGCCACAATATCGGCCAAAAACATATCATGCGTACCGTAATGCGTAACCGAGCGCACCTTGCATTCAAGCGAAATCGGCGCTTCTTTAACCTGCGGAGCTTTAATTTTTGACGATGGAGCCGCCGTTATGCCGCAAGCTTTAAATTTGTCGGTATTACGACCTGATTTAACTCCGCAAAAATCCACAGCCTTTGCCAGCGGCAGATTTGGAACATTAATCACAAACTCACCGCTTTTGCTGATAATTTCATGCGAATAGCGGCTCGGGCGCAATGAAACATAAGTCATTGCCGGATCGCTGCACACAATGCCTGTCCATGCGGCAGTCATTACATTAGGGTTTTCAAGCGTTCCTGAAGATATAAGCGCCGGCGGCACCGGAGCGAGCAATGTTCCTGCCGGCCAACTGATTTTTGTCATAAAAGCACCTCATAAAAAATATTTATCCGCCGATTTGCGGCAATATCTTCAGCTTATAAATCACAAATCAAAAATTTTCAACATTTTCTTAACCTGCTCATTGCTGAGGCTGTAATATATGGTCTGTGCCTTGCGTCTGGTTTTAACTATGCCGGCTCGCCGCAACACCGCCAAATGTTGCGAAAGCGCCGACTGGCTTAAATCAATCAACTTTTCAAGCGCGCCGACGCTATGCTCTTTTTTGCTGATGCAATGTAAAATTTCAAGCCGCTTGACATTCGCCGCCGCCTTTAATATTTGCGACTTTTTCTCAATTTCATTTTCCATATTATTCTCCTTTAGCAAACCATGATGTAAATATAACTCGTCTTTTTTAATATTAAAGCCCCGCGGCAAAACTGAACGCGTTAAAAATTTACACAGAGGGCAAAACAAACGATTGCTATTATAAAAATGATATAATAAGATACCTCAATCAGGAGAACAAAATGAAACACGAAGAACTTGAAAATTTAAGCTTTGAAGAAGCTTTGCAAAAACTTGAAACCATTGTGCGCGATTTGGAAGGCGGGCGCATTAAACTTGACGACGCTGTCGCCGCCTATGAGCAAGCTGTTGCCTTAAAAAAATTCTGTGAAGAAAAATTAAAATCAGCTCAGCTCAAAATTGAAAAAATTGAACTTTCACCCGAAGGCGAACCCTCTCTCCGCCCCTTAGACAATGTTGATGTCAATGACTGATATTAAAACCGTTATTACCGATTATTCAACCCGCTTTAACCAAAAAGCCGCGCAAGCTTTTCCTAAACCGATTGGTCCTGAAAAGCGCGTGATTGATGCTATGGAATATTCGCTTTTAAACGGCGGAAAACGCTTGCGTCCGTATTTGGTTTATGAAACCGCCCGCTTGTTCGGCAAAGATTTTACCGATTCCATTAACGCCGCTTTAGCACTTGAAATGCTGCACACTTATTCTTTAATTCATGACGATTTGCCCGCCATGGATAATGACGATTTGCGGCGCGGCAAACCTACCTGTCACAAGCAATTTGATGAAGCCACCGCCATTTTGGCCGGCGACGGATTATTGACTTATGCTTTTGAGCAACTTGCAAAAGCCCCGTACAGCGATGAAATAAAAATCAAACTCATCAACCTGCTTGCCCGCGGAGCCGGCGCTTATGACGGTATGATTGCCGGACAAATGCTTGACTTATACGCTGAAACCGTTACCCAAACTCCTGACCCGATTGCCCTTATCCGCCATATTGAGGAAATGAAAACCGGACGCTTGCTTTCATATGCCTGTCAGGCCGGAGCGGTTATCGGCGGCGCCACAGATGAGCAATACGAAATTTTAACCGAATATTCACGCTGCATTGGCATTGCGTTCCAAATTGCCGATGACATTTTAGATGTTGAAGGCGATGAAAAATTAGTCGGCAAAACGCTTAAAAAAGACGCAGCGCAAAACAAATTTACCTTTGTTTCATGCTATGGCTTAAATGAGGCTAAAAAAATTGCGAATGATTTAATTGTCAAGGCTCAAGGCTCCATTGCCGCATTTGGCGAAAAAAGCGTTGATTTACAAAATCTGGCTCAATTTATCATTGACCGCAAATACTAAATTTACATTCTTTTTTGTTACATTTTTGTTACGGTTTGTATTGCATTACCCCATATAATGTGATATATTAAGCTTATGAGTATAATTATGCCGAAAGGAGATATCCGATGAATAATGAAAATAAAACCTTCGGACAGCGTTTTTTAGAAACTCTGAATGCCGCAAAAACTGAAAAAGCTAACATTTTTAAGCTTTTAAATTCCACGCTTGAAACCATTAACCTCTATCCGGCTGATGAAGTTAAAAAAGCAACCGACATAGAAAGCGTTGCCGCGCTTAAAGCGGCCAAAGCAGGTTACAATGCTCATCATGGTGCTTGCATGTTCGGTGACGATTATATTTATTTATCCGCCAAAGCCTACAAAGACGCCGGATATGGTGACATTACCGATTTCAAACAAGATTTTAACAAGTTTGTCAACAAACAAGAACACGCCAATATGGCTGTTAAACAAACCGCTCGTGAAGCATATTAAATTATATCACCTTCCAAAATCTCCGGTTTAAGCCGGAGATTTTTTGTGCCCAATATTTCTGATAACCGATATTTTTTATTGACACTGACGACATATAGATATATTTATATATATTATTTTTGTAATGTGTGCGCAAATACAATAAAGGTATTGATTTTTTTTAACATTACTTCAATAATACATCAGAATTTAACCTATAAAGGATTTTAATATGTTACTCTCACTTGTTTTACTGGCGGTTTTAATTTCAGCCAAATCAGCCCTTGCCAATCCGGCCTGCGCCGTTTGTACGGTCGCCATCGGCGCCTCGCTTGAAATTGCCCGCAGCCTTGGCGTTGATGACAGCGTAGTCGGCGTTTGGGCGGGCGCGTTTTTAGTTTTGCTCGGCTACTGGACCATCAAATGGTTTGATAAAAAAAATTGGAATTTCAAATGGCGCAACCCGATAATTTTGGTTTTATCGGTTGCCATGATAGGCTTTATGTACATCGGCAAAATGCAATATCATGCTGAAGTTATCGGTATTTTATATTTGGATCCGTTTTTATTCAGCGTATTGGTCGGCGCCGCTCTTTTAATTTTCTCATCTGATTTTTATCAGTGGATGAAAGCCAAAAACAACGGACACGCACACTTCCCGTTTGAAAAAGTTTTTGTACCGGTGTTTGCTTTGCTGCTTGCAAGCTTGTATTTTAACTATTTCCCGATTTGCGCGCATAACGGAGCCGCTGATTTATATCCGTTTTAAATTATCATAACCGACATCAGCCTCTGTGATAATATACAGAGGCTTTTTTTGTAATATTCAGCATAAAAAAGTTGTTCTTTGTAAAATTGTGCTTTATATTATGCTTGTTGTAATTTTAATCAAAGGATACTTCTGATGAAAAAACTTTTACCGGCATGCTTTTTATTATACGCATTCAGTGCCAACGCGCAAACAGCTTCAGACATCAGCAAAATTGAAAACTACCTCAACGGCATTAAAAGCATGGAAGCGCGTTTTGTACAAACCGCCAGCAACGGCACCACTTCAGAAGGCATACTTTATATTGAAAAGCCAAGCAAAATCCGCATGGAATACGCCGCGCCCACTTCGGTTTTGATTGTCGGCAACGGCGATTATGTGGTGTTTAACGACAAAGAATTAGACCAAATCACCAATATTGATTATGATGACATTCCCGCCACCATGATTTTGAGTAACACCATTAAAATTGACAATAAAAATCTTAAAGTGACTGATTTCTACAAAGATTCCGGCATGACTTCCGTAACGCTTGAATATGCTAAATCAAACGATGTCGGCCCCATCACATTGGTGTTCGGCAATCAACCGTTTGAGCTTAAACAATGGAAAATTATTGACCCGCAAAGCGTGGAAGTAACTCTTTCATTATATGACGTGGTAAAAGATGCTCCGGTTGACGAAAGCCTATTCAAATTCAAAAAAGAAAACCGCCGCAACCGCAAATAACAACTTAAAAATTATATTTTAACTTGAGCAAACTTTCATTAAAGTTTTTGCCGTAATTTTGCGTATGGGTAAATTTGGCTTCAATAGCCGCATTGCGAGTAACATAATAATCCAAAACCGCGCTGTATGTTAAAGTGCTGCCGATTTTGTCGGTGGCAAAAACTTTTTTAATCTCGGCGCTGCCGCCAAACAACTCCGAATTAAACAAAATCCCGCCGATTAAATCAGTTCCGACCCATTGATTATGCGGCAAACCTCCGCCGTAAGCCGCGTCTAATCCGGTTAATCCGTAAATCCAAAGATTATCGGTTAAAGCATACGTTCCACCGCCGTTTACATTAGCGTTCAGCGCATAATAATCCTCTTCCGTTTTCGGATTCATCTGGCGGGTAACATTAACCCCCACTTTGTATGAAACCGCTTTAAACACTTCGTCAATCGGCGAAAGCGATGCCAGCTCCAACACATTTATTTGCTGTAACACATAACGGTCGCGCTTATCATAATGACGAACGGCAATATCTAAAAAATTTATTTCTGCGCCGCGCAAAAAGCCGAAACCGTTGTCAATTAAAGAATGATACGCCGGACGATAGCGAATTTCCTGATAAACATCGCCGTCTTTATTGCCGATTCCGAACGATGCCTGCATAGAATCATGCGCATAAGCCGGATTATTGCCGGTTTTCAGCTCATCAAATTTTTGACCTGCTTTAACTTTATTACGCGCTTTTAAAAGCTCAAAACTTTTTTTACGATAATCTTGCAGCGTAATTTCATTGGCAACATATTGATACTGAATATACTGATACGCCGTTTCCAACACATCTGCCTGCTCTTCTTCGGGTAAAGATTCGGTCGGTGCCAAATTAAGCTTTGTCGCCTTTAAAAAAGCCTTAAACTGCGGCTTATTCATTTGCTTCATACGGTATCTGATTTTGCGCTGCCGCGACGGACGATAATATACTCCGCCGACCAGTCCTTCGCGTTCAACCACCGCTTTAATCGTATCAAGCGGAATCGTCTGTACCGGAAAAGACTGCGCCAGTTTAAGCTCCGGACGCACCGCGTCAAAAACTTCCATCAGCATATATGAGCAATTCTGCGTAAAAAAGTAATAAGGCGTTGTAGTTTGCCCCACTTCCCAAATATGCGCCACAAACAAGTCAAGTTCTTCCGCGCTGAAATTTAAGTTATATTCCCAAATATCGCGGTTTTCCAAATTGTTATAGGTGTTAATAACGTCATAATAAGGCTTTACCGTATATCCTCCGGGGTAAAACCCTGCCAAACCGTAAACCGCATATAAAAAACTGTTTTCATAACCGCGTGTCCACGCGCCGTAATTAATACCGTGTGCCAAAAGCTGAGTACCTTTGCGCGCCGTGTCAACTCTGACCAGAGTGTGCCCGAATAACGATGAAGAATTGTTCATATAGGCATCAGTAAATAATAATGTAACACCGGAAGGACGTAAATCTTTTTTAAATTGCGCATATTCTTCGCATATCGGAAAATCAGCATTAATCAACCCGTTTTGCTTTAATCTTAAATAGCGCGCCGGAAACATACATTTGGTTTTATCATCATCGGAATTAAAAAGAGCAACAGTTGCGTTTAATTCTTTTTGAGGATCGGTTCTGCCCTCATGACTAAGATAAAAATTAGCAGAGCCGATAGTGCCTTTATAACCGGTAATCCCTTTTTGATAATGCACGAGTGCCAACCATTGCGGCGAATAAGCAAAATCAGCGGTAGCATCTGCCGAAGCCGAACCGCAATACAAAAGCGTTATCAAAAAAGAAAAAAGTTTTTTCATCGGCACTTACTTTATAAAGCAAACACGGCCTTTACCGACCGTGTTTACACAAAACTCAAGCTAAAAAATTAAGCTTTCATAATTTCATAAAATTTCAATGTAACGTCAACGGCATCAACATTTTCATTCGGGAACAAAACTGCAAAGTTCTGATAAGTTTTAGCAGCAACATCAGCTTCGTTCATATCCATAATGCCTGCCAAAGTGGTTAAGGTTTCGCCTTCACCGGCAGCAGCGTCCATAGCAAACTGCTCCAAGTTGTTTTCCAAAAAGGCCAATACCATTTTTTGAGTGCCGCCGGTAATACGACCGTTCGGATCGCAGCCTGATGTACCGAAAGTAATACCAAAAGTCTGGTTGCCGAAAGTACCGTTGGTGGTAGCGGCAGCAACCTGCGGCAAAATACCGCTCTGTCCGCGCCATGCCATAGAGCCCAAACCGCAACCGGTGCTGTCAATAGCCTGAGCCGGTGCTGAAAGCATAACGGCAGCGCCCAACATCAAAGAGGCAACTAAAATTTTATTCATTTATTTTCTCCAAGTTAGATAAAAAG
>JAJWCP010000065.1 GCA_021617435.1 Pseudomonadota bacterium | reverse complement strand
AACCGGTCAAAAACACTACCTTTGCATTTAGTTACGCATTAGGCGTAACTGTTTGTCGTGACGTTATATTCCCATATTCGTCATAAAAAGTGTGTTCCTCTGAGCCATCAGTGTTGCGAATGCGCTGATGATTCATCATCCCTCTGTCATCATAATCAACCTGTCGCTCTGAGCCGTCAGCGTTTTTGTTAAGACGAAAATGCGTTTTACCATCGCGGCTGTATGCAATTTCTTCTGATGAACCGTCTTGTTTATTTTTCCAAGTATGTTCAAGATGTCCTTTCTCATCAAAATGTTTGCGCTCGCCCGAACCATCGGCATTGGTTGTATACACAACCGCGAGCTTGCCGTTTTCATAGCGGGATTCGGCTCTTTCCGAACCATCGGCCAAGCGTATTCGCTGCATTTCAAGCGAACCGTCCGAATATGAACGCGTTTCCTCTTCCGAGCCATCCGTCTTGTGGATAAACATCCGACTGCGTGTGCCGTTTTCATAGTATGAAAGCTCGGTTTTTGACCCGTCCGCATTTTCTGATTTAAGCTGATACATTTGACCGTTTTTATAATAATCGGCTTTTGTGATGTTCCCTTTTTCGTCTTTTAAATACTCAGACTGCAAAGTTCCGTCGGCGGCATATTCTTGCGCCCTGCGAATATCGGTCGGGTTATTATTAGCCGTAACAGTTTCTTCACGCTTATTTCCATAGCGGTCATAGGTGGTAACCGTGGTGTTGCCGAAAGCGTCCGTCTTGCTTTCGCTATGTGTTCCGGGGTCAAGCCTCCAGTCTTTCCCGTAATCAAATCTGTCATCGCCCGACATATTATCCGGAGTGCGCGGTTCTTCATAACGGTGTGAATTACCCTCTGACTGAGGTCCCGAATCAGCGTTAGGCTGAGAGTTTTCCGGCTGCGGATTTTGATTGCGGGTATCCGGTTCGCCTTGGTTTTGGGTATTCGGCGACCCTTGCGTATTTGGTTGACCTTGGTTTTGTGTATTTTCACCGCTGTTTGTAGTTCTTTCGTTAGTATTTGGTTGTTCGTTATTTTGACTGAACGCGCTCACATAAGCAGCGTTTACGGTATGAGCGCTGCCGGTGCGCACTTGCTCAGCGTGCATCATAACGTCAGCTTCGCTAAACCCGAACGTGGCAGCCGCAACATCCATACCAGCCGCAAAGTTGCCATTGCCGTCAAGCGGTTTCATGTAACGATGGCGGCGGTAATATTCATCGGCAAACGCATAAGATACAGTCGCTTCTTTTTGACCGGCAGCGTAGATGGTTGTTGCCTTCATAATACCGTTGTCAAGAATAGCGGTATAACTGCCGTCCCGCGCGGTTTGCTTAAATTCTGAAAGCATCTGTTTGCCGTTCCCGAACGCGCTGTTAAGTTCAATTGTAGTGCCATCGGCATTGGTTTGCTTTAAGTGCAGAACGCCTCTGTTATCTAAGCTGGCATCGCGCGCCGCAAAAGCCGAACTTATGTTAATTCCGCGGTGCTTCATTATCTCAAGCGCAAGAGCGGTGTTTAAGGTTTTGTCATCAAAGCCCGAACCGGCTCTGATTTGCGCCAGCATAGCAGTGTTTAAGGTGCCGTCTTTATTAACTATATACTTAATAACGGAAGGTTTAAACTGAATATCCTCGCGTATAACATTGCCATTGCGGTCAGTCATTTTGCGCACTGACATCAGCGAGTCTGAGGTAATATTTTGTCTGCTTTCATTATGCGCGCCGAGAGCTTTTTGCTTAAATACCGCGTTACGGTCGGCAAAAGCCTGCAAAGCGGAGCCGTCTTTGGCGACCTTAGATAAAATTCCCATACGTAATGAACGTTTTTCTTTATTAATATGAAACTCTCCGTCATCACCTTTCATGGCGGTTAAAGTAACTTTCTGACCAAAAGCGTTGTGGTGTTCCATTTGATAGCCGATAATATTGCCGTCATCATCGGTTATTGCGGTGCCTTCCTTCATCATTTTTTCTAAACGGTGTTGATTGGCGGCATCGCGGATATTGTTGCCAAGCTCTTTAGTGAGCAATGGTTTTTCTTTAGACCATACTTCTTTGCCGTTAGCGCCGATTGTAACGCGGCGGGTAACGTTTTGCCCTAACAAGTTTCGGCGAGTGCGCTCGTAAACGGTATTGCCGTTGGCATCGGTGGTAACGTTATCGCTGCCGCTTTTAACTTTATTTATGCGATAATTGTTGCGAGCTTGTCTTATTTTGGAACCTACAAAATGGTCAGCCACCTGCGCCCCGGCGCTAAGTCCGGCTTTACCAATCTGAGCTGCCGTGCCGAGAGTTTTGTTTCCGGCTTGCGCCGCCAAAGCGCCCACGCTGCTCCCGACATCGCCCGTATCGGCGCCTTTGGCAAACTTATCGGCAAACAGTTTGGCTTGGTCTAGCAATACCCAGCCGAGCAGGCACACAACCACCAACTGCAAAGTGGTAATACCCCAATATGCCAAGCCGTTAATCGGGTCTATCAAAAAGTCCCAACCGGTGCTTTCGTTGGCGTAGGCGTCAAGCCTTTGCATAAATTGCCCCACAACGGTCATTATAATATAAAGGATTATGCTCAAAAATACAAAGTTAAACATGGCGTTCATAAAGAAGTTCCATATTTTGCCCAAATATTTTGCAGTAAGCTTAAATGCCCACGCGCCGATAGCGGCCGGAGCCAATGCCGCGGCAATCGCCATTTGTAGCACAGCGTCAACTAAACACCACGGAAAGGCAATTAACAAAACCAACCCGCCGATATAGAGCACAATACCGGTAAATAAGTACGGGAAAGACGGAATAATGTTTCGGATAATGGCTTTAGGCTTCCAGGCCACACACATTGCCTGCCGCCCGAAGGCCATCAGCTTGCTGACGCTGTCTTGCATACTTTTTATACTGCAAACAATGTTTTTGCCCATAGACACGGGCAAGCCGCCGGTGGCGTCGCTGCTCATTGTTTTATCAAAACCTGAAATATTGCCGGAAATTTCTGCTGAGCAACCGCCGCCTCCGCCGGTCATGGTTTGTGAAAACAGCATGCCGGTGTTGAAAACAGGTCCAAGCGAATAATTCATTACCTGAAAATAACTGCCTTTCAAAATAATTACCACCAACACCACCTTAAAGGTTTGCAACAAATATTCCTGAAGCATTTTGCTTGGATTCTTAACTTCAACGGCGGTCACGTGTTTTAATACAAAAACGGCCGTCCAGAGTGCAAAGCAAATCAATACCAAATTAGCGATTCCGCCGGCTAAAGCAAGATACGCTTTAAGCGCAATTTTGCTTGCGGTATTAAAAATAGCGGTAAACAGCGGGCAGAACCAACATTCGTCGTCTTTAGGCAAAAATTGTTCCAAAGCGCACCCGCTGACAGCGGCATAGCTGAGTCCTGGGCTATCTGATGTGCCGCCGTCAACGCTTGGATCAGGCTGAACCGGCATTTGCCCTTTTCCGGTAGCGGCCGATTTTTCGGCTTTAGCATCATCGCCGAGTTTTTCCCATTCGTTTGAACCGGCCTTGTCCTGACATTTTTTAACGTCATACGGGCAGCCGCCGCAGAATGTTTGAATATCATCGCACAGCGGATTAATTATTGATGATTTAAGAGCGGCGTATCCTTTTGACCAATCGCCACTGTGAATCTCAAAGTGCAGGTGTGGACCATAAGGTTTGCACGCGCCGTTCGGAGTCGGATAATCGCACGATTCTCCGGTGCGGCTGCTGTAATTTGAGCCACCGACCAAACCGATGGCTTGCCCTTTTTTAACTGTTCCGCCGGTTACTAAATAAGCTTTAAGGTGCATATAAACCGAAATATATTTACTGTCGCAACCAGAACCGCCGCCATTGCCGGCGGTGCATTGACATTGCTTTTCATGCTCTATCATAATAGTGCGTCCGCCGCCGCCAAGCCATTTTGCCCAAACAACTCTTCCATCGGCTGCCGCGGTTACAGTTGTTCCGACGACGGCTGCATAGTCGGTTCCCTCATGATTGCGCGGTCTAGGGTTTCCTCCGGCGCCGTTGGCGCGATAACAGTTGGTTTCCGCCACACGGTTAATACTTGATACCGGCATGGTGTCAAGACAAGCTCCCGAGCGGGCGTTTTGGTTCATAATACAGTTGGGGTCAACGTCATAACGTTTGCCGCTCGGGCATTTATTTAAGAGTTTTCCGTCGGTGCCGGTTGCAAGTTTGCAGGTGCTGTTATTGCAAGATTTTCCGCCGCAAGTGTTGCCGCCGCCCATTTGTTGAGCATAAGAAACAGAAGGCAACAGATATAATCCGGCGGCAAAGATAATGCCGCAGAGCCATATCGCCGTATTTTTTTGTTTCTGTCTCATTTTTGTTTATTCCTTTTCACTACTCAATATCAGTCCAACCGGCGCGTTCTTCTTTTTCTCTTTTAATCTTTTCCAAAGCCTCGTCAGCATCTTGTTCGGCATTCCATCCCGCGAGCCGCGCCGCTCTTTGCTCTTTTGACATTTTATTACGCTGCATTCTGTCGCCGACGGTCTTTAACAGGTTTCCGGTTGATTTAGCCATGCCCTTAACGTGCAGCAAATGCGCCGCGCCTTTGGCCATTGCTACCGGAGCTTTTGCCGCGGTGGCAACCACGTTGGTAGGCATTTTTAAAATTCCGCCCGCAAGTGATACCGGCGCCCTGAGCGTTGCACGCACCGCCGCCTTACCCAAGGCTGCAATACCGCCGTCATCAGGTCGGTCGGCAAAAGTTTCATTAATGCCCTCTTTAATTTTATTAACCACATTATCAACCGGCTGATTAACACGGTCTTTCAGACCGTTAATGGATTCGGTTGCCATATCCAGCCCCTCAAATACCTTGCTGTATTTTTCATCAACTTCATTAAATTTTTCATGCACGATGTGAGCAACTTGTGAAATTCTTGAATTTGCCACATCTTGATTAATAGCTTCATCATGGCTGTCCGCCCATTGCTGAACGCTGCTTTGCGCGGAATTAATTTTGTTTTCAAATTTACTTTTAAGCTCGTTGCTTGCGTTTTTACCAAGTACAATCCGTCCTAATCCGCCGGCTACCACGCTGTTTCCGGCACGCGCGATTCCGGCTCCCATATTAGCGGTAAACTTGGCGGTTTTGCGACCAAACTGTTGCGCGGCCACTCCGGGGTGAGCGGTAAAATACGCGGCTCGTTTAATCTGTTGGTTATATTCGCCCGATAACAATTTACCGGCGCCGACGGTTGCGCGCCCCATTTGCGTTTTGGCAACGTCACCCGCCCACATAGCCGCCGGTTGAATGGCTTTTTTATTGGCAAAATCCATACCCTGCGTCATACTGCCATGGATAGGAGCGGCTTTTCCGAAGGCTTGGTCAGGGAAAAACTTATCAACATAATCGGCAACTGCGCTACCCACCAACTTCATGGAGTAAAGCAGCGCAAACAACACTATCAAAAAGTGCGAGCTTGCCAGACTGAAGTTTTCTGACACATTATCGGTTCTGTCATTATCAATATCGGCAAAAACATCTTCCAAACCGCCGCCCGATTCCGCAATTAAATTTAGCGCGTATGAAACGGCAAGGGCTAAAAACACAAATATTGCCGCGCTTTTTAACATAATGCTGATTAACGCCGATAGCTTGTCTTTGGTTGCCGGAAACGGCCATAGCGCCACGCCTATCGGCAGCATAATAATGGCAAAGCCGAGCTTAAAGGCAATATCCACCAAATAAAATGTAATGCTTAATGTTAGCATAAACCCGAAAAAGTATATAATTGCGCCGCACAGCCAAACGGAAATATTCGGCACCCTGAACAAGGTAACGCCCAACACTTTGGCTTGCTTAGAGCCGGGGCCTACCGCATGACAGGTGAGGGCATGCCCTAAAACAAGCACAAATGACGAAGCGTCGCTGATGTTTTTGGTGGTATTAAAAATACTGAGCAAAACCGAGTCCGGAATAATGCCGCCGCCGACCGATTTGACCCGCTCCGGTGAGTTTATTGTTGAGCTTCTGATTTCATCGCACAGCTGTTGACGTTCAGCCTTAGACAGTTTACGTCCGTACTCAGCTGCATGCGCCGCCGAGAAGGCATAGCCTGAAATTACAACGATAATAAGCAGGTTGTATAATATTTTTTTAATTATGTTACCCATTGTTTGCCGCATATCAGTTGCCTCCATCAGTGTCAGTATTGGCTGCGACAATGGCGCTGCCCCAATCGGTACCGGCATTCATAATCGGCTCCAGTGTGTAATGCAAAATGGTTTGAATACCGGAGTTAATAATCACGAAAGCCAGATAAATTTTAAAAAACTGTATCATCAAATCTTGAATCATTTTCCGCGGCTCAACGGTGGTAAATGATGAAATGCTTTTTAAGACATAAAACGCAATCCATATCAAAGAAGCTACTATTAAAATGGCGTTGGCGGCCTCGCGCGATACCTGATAAGCTTTAGCGGCGGCTTTAATAAATGCTGATGAAAGCGTTTCCACAATCTCACAGCTGTAACAGGTTGAACCATACAATGCTTTAAGGTTTGAGGTTATGCACTTTTGCCCTTCTTTATCAAAAAAACTCAATCCTAAAACTTTTATTTTTGCTGCGCCGCTTATTCCGCCGGTATTTGAAACTTTACAATTTTTAGGAACTTTGGCGTCGCGGCTTTGACATTTAAAAACCTCAACCGTGGTGCGAATTAAGGGACTGCCGCTTTTTTCCGTGCACAAATAGCAACGCTGCGTGCTTAAATCGCAGTTAACCGGTTTGCTGCCGGCCTGTCCGCAAACTATGGTATAATTGTTGTCAAGCGCTGATGCAGTGTTGCTGAAAGCAAACAGAGCGAACAAAAAGACCGATAATGCCAAACATGTTAAAGAGGTTAGTTTTTTCATTCTCTGTCCCTCCCTGCCATACGGTCAAAAATGTTTCCGGCCGCTTTAGCTTTGTCTTTAATCTTTTGCGCCGCCGCGCTCTTGGAGGCGATTTTAGTTAAGCCTGAGCCGACGCCCATGGTAACCAAACCAAGCAGTTTTCTGCCGGTCCATGCCGCCAATTTGCCGATTTTTTTCTGAAAATCAGTGCCGCCGGCGCCTTTAACCAAAGAGTTTGCCATGCTGACTGCAAGTCCGATACTTTTTAATACCAAAAAGGCAATCAGCAGCATGCAAAGCATAACAATACCGAATTCCTGATAAGCTTGCCTGTCGCCCAAAAATTCGTAGTTATCATTAATAACCGTTTGCATAGCAAGCATTGCCATTGTGGCAATAATGGCAATACACATCATAACCGCTGACGAGTTAAAAATAGTCATCAGTCCTTCTTTTGCCCATTTGCGACTGAATTTAAACGGTATGGCTAAAATCAGGCATGGAAGAATAATCACCACAATCGTCATGCGGAAAATACTGTCAACGATATAAAATACGAATGAAACTTTAACAATCACGAATATGCAAAAGATAAACGCGCCTGCAACCCAACTGGTTAAACTGGTTGCCGCCAGCATTTCTTTTGAAACCAAAAATCCCATTTGCATACGGTCGCTGGTGGCGCATACTAAACATTGCATCATCTCAGACGGACCGCTCGGGAACACGGCTTTCCCGTTTGAAAAACCAACGTCGGTAAGTTGAGGAGCTTTGCAAACCAGCGAGTTAGTGTAAAACATACAGGTTGAGCCGAGCATCTGTCCTTTGGGGTTAATATCTTCATCGGCGCCCGCCAATTCCACAATTCGGCTTCCGTATTCCAAAAAGGCATAATATATCGGAAAAATAAGCTTGTTTAACACAAACAATAAAAATGTGGTTGACGACGCCAATGTTCCGCATAGCACGCATAAAAATGCCATTCGCGACACCTCGGTCCAAACTTCCGCCGGAGCCTCTTCAACCACGGAACTGACGTGTTTTAATAACCTGATTGAAAGCCAAAGCGCAAACGCTACCATAATAAAAGCCATGGCGCTTTGCGTAACTTTCGGGTATGCGTTCATAGCTGATTCTGACATCGCGTTATAAAACATATTAAGCATTCCGGCTTGCCAACATGCGCGCTGCTCTTCATCAAGTTCGCCTTCTTCACCGTTCAGTTCAACGCCGCTGACTTCGCGGTTATCTGCTTTATCTGAACTGCAGCCGACAAGACTTAAAGCCAGAAAGATTATCATCAATCCGGTTTTAAGTAATTTTAATATGTCTTGCCCCATCAGCTTCATATTGTATCCTTTTACTCATCGTCATCATCGCTGAATACGCTGTTAAATTCATCAGCTGCCGAACTGTTGTTACCGCCGGCATTGCCGGAATCTGCATTGTT
>JAJWCP010000064.1 GCA_021617435.1 Pseudomonadota bacterium | reverse complement strand
ATCGCCGCTCTAAAGAAACTCAAGATATTTTGGATAAAATTTTGGAAACTCCGGCTGAAATTAAAGTTGACAGCACCAAAGAAGATGAGGCTTCCGCGCCTGAACCGGTGGATGAAGTTAAAAAAACTTCCAAGTCGCTCAAAGAAAAATCAGGCTTTGCCGCTCCTAAAACCGATGAAGAGGCTGTCGCTTTAATGAACCGCTATAAAAATTTCGGCGCCAAAACGCCTGAATTTTTGCTCCTTAAAGGCGAACTTGCCGGCAACGAGGCATAAAAAAATTTGCAAATTTTTTAAAAAAAATATTGCCTGAAAACGCGGCTTGCGTTATAAGCACTTTACAATTAGTTATGAAGATTAAAGGAGATAATAATGTCCGGACATTCCCAATTTAAAAACATTATGTACCGCAAAGGCGCGCAAGATGCCAAAAAAGCCCGCGTTTTTGCCAAACTCGCTCGTGAAATTACCGTTGCCGCCAAAAGCGGCTTGCCCGAGCCTGATAAAAACCCGCGTTTGAGATTAGCCATTCAGGCTGCCCGCGCTGAAAGTATGCCTAAAGATAACATTGAACGCGCTATTGCCAAAGCTACTCAAACCGCAGGCGGAGCAGATTTTGTTACCATGCGTTATGAAGGTTTTGCCCCCAATAAAGCCGCGGTCATTGTTGAAGCCTTAACCGATAACAAAAACCGCACTGCCGGCAACGTCCGCACCATTTTCGGCAAACGCGGCGGCGCCATGGGTGAGAGCGGTTCCGTTACTTTTAACTTTGAGCGCATCGGTCACATTCAATATCCGGCATCAGCCGCTGAAGCCGACAAAATGTTTGAAGCCGCTCTTGAAGCCGGCGCCAACGATGTTGTTTCAGATGACGAATATCATGAAATTGAAACCTTACCTGATGATTTGGCTATTGTTACCGAGGCTCTTGAAAAACAATTCGGCACTCCGTCCGTTTCGCGTCTTGACTGGAAACCGACCGTTAAGACAGAAATCAACGATGCCGAAACCGCTCAAAAGTTTTTAGAGTTTATTGACGCCTTAGAAGAAGACGATGACGTTCAGCATGTTTACCACAACGCTGAAATTGCCGATTCGGTTTTGGCAGAACTTACAAAAGAGTAATAAATTTGGTAAAAATTTTAGGTCTTGATCCCAGCCTTTCTTCCACCGGTTGGGGCATTATTGAAACGGAAAACAACCGTCTGCATTATATCGCGGACGGTTTTATTCCGACCGACCCCAAACTGCCGATAGAGCAACGCCTTAATCATTTATACCGCGCCGTTTGCGAGGTTATTGAGACCTATAAACCTGATGAAGCCTCCATTGAGGTAATTTTCTTAAATTCTAACCCTAACTCCACCATCAAATTAAGCATGGCGCGCGGTGTGGTGGTGCTCGCTCCCGGAACTTATAACATTCCGCTTTACGAGTATGAACCGAACAAAGTTAAAAAAGCCACGGTCGGAGTAGGACGCGCCGCCAAAGACCAAGTTGAAACCATGGTTAAAATTTTGCTCCCCGGTTGCAAACCCCAAAACAACGATTCATCTGACGCTTTGGCAATCGCCATTACTCACGCACACTTTCGCAATTCGCCCAAAATTTAATTTGTCGGCTTAAAATAACGCCTTTTGGCGTTTTCGCCTTGTTTTAATCGCCAATATTTTCTAAATTCGCACAAGCTGTTTTGCACATCGTGCAAACATAAATACTTGCCGCCGCAATACGATTCGCTTTGCCATCTGACCTCGTTCCAATCTTTGCCGGTCGTTTGTTTAAGCTCTGCAAACGCCTGCGGTTGCATTTGCCACAATTTGCGACATTCCGCATCTGCCTCTTTTTTATTAAGCGCGCGCCCGCAAATTATGTTAAGTCCCCAATGCGCCCCCGGACCCACAATTAAAAAATCATTCGCGGTATATGGCACAATGTTTTTAGCATAAGTTGCGTCAAGCAAAATCTGCCCCGCCAAAAACGGCCCTGCCATTGGCACTGCCTCGGCAATAATCTGCAAACCCTCTTGCGGTGTCGATTCGCGCAGAGTTTTGATTATATCTTTCAGCTTAAAGCGCAAATCATTCAGCATCAGCAAAATTTGCACATGCTTGTCTTGCGGACGGTAATTGCGGTTATAGGCGTGCGCCGTAATCAAATATGCGTTTGAAAAAATGTTGCCTTCTTCTTTTTTAGCGTCAAAACGCTTTTCCAAGGTTTTAAAGTCAAAATTTTGCTCTGAAAGCACCCCTCCGAACAAATTTTCAATTGTGTCACGCCGATTAAAAAAGCGGTACGCAATAATATTAAACAACTTTTGCTCCGCCGGCAGCGGCTGCGCCAAATATTTGCCGATGGCAATCGTTCCGCCGTCAAGTTCGCGATACACATTGCAAAACCTGAAATTTTGCAAAATATTATCGTCCGTCCACGGCGCCGACAACCCTAAAGCCGTGCGCTTATGCCAAACCGCCTGCCGGTCAAACACAAACTCAAAAAATGCCGCAATCATTTTATCCATTAGTATTCTCCGCCAAACAATTCCTCACCCAAAACCTCTGCCGCCGTGTCATAGTCAAAGCCGGCGCGGATTAACGTGCCCATATCTTTTTGCCGATTAAGCTTGCGGCTTTCTTCATCGGGGCGAAACGGGCCGATTTTTTTCTTTTTGGCAAAGTTAAGCGCCATTTCTTTGGAGTCATATTCCTGCTTGCTTAAAACTTCGGCAATTATGTTTTCATCAACCCCTTTTTGCTTGAGCTTAGTTTTAATATAGCGCTCCGGCTTTCCGGCATTTAAGTAATCGCGCACTTTAAGCGAAGTATATCGTTCATCGTCAATATATTTCCAACCGGTAAAATCGCTTAAAACTTCTTCTATCCAGCCGTATGCCTCCGTTTTGTTAAAATCCGGATTATAATAAGCGTAATCATTCACCCGCCGCCGCAACACCTGCCTTAAATTATCCTCCGACGACTCAAAGCGCTTTAAGTAATATAAACCTATGTTTTTAAGTCTTTGCTTGGTAATTTTGCGCAATGCTTTCGGCTTGCGAGGCTGTTCTTCAAAATCTGACACTTGAAAACTCTTTCATTTTACACTAGATTACAACATAACTGAAAGTATAATACAAAGGATTAAACAATTGACCAATAAAAATTTTGACACTTGTGTATCTTTTTACACCAACAACGGCGCTTTTATGGGGCGGGTTGTTCGCTTGAACGATGTTTTGCAAACCATTTTGGGCAAGCATAATTACCCGCAAGATGTTTCGTCCGCTTTGGCTGAAACTACCGCTTTGTCGGTTTTGCTTGCCGACGCCTTAAAATATAACGGGCTGTTCACCTTGCAAATTCAGGGCAACGGGCCTGTCTCGGTTTTGGTTGCCGATGTTACGTCTGAGGGCAAAATCCGCGCTTGCGCCAAATTTGACGAGCAAAAATTGGCTGAGGTCAAAAAGCTCCGCAAAACCGGCGATATAATTGAGGAGCTTCCGCACCTTGTCGGCGGCGGATATATGGCGTTTACCATTGACCAAGGACCTGAAACCGAAACCTATCAGGGCGTGGTTGACCTGCAAGGAAAAACCTTAACCGAACTCGCTTTGCGTTATTTTAAGCAATCGGAACAAATTGATACCATCTTAAAACTTTTTGTAAAGCACCCCGAGGGCGAAAGTCAAAGTTGGCAAGCCGCCGGAATTTTAATGCAAAAAGTTCCGCTCAAAGGCGGCAATGAGCAAAATCTTGATGAAGAAGCGGTTAAAGAACTTTGGAATGAAACGGAAGTTTTTGTCGGCAGTTTAACCGATGACGAGATGTTTAACGCCGATTTATCAACGCCTGAAATTTTGCACCGCCTGTTCCACAGCAGCAACCTGCAAATCGGACGCGAAAAAGCTTATTCTTTCGGGTGTCGCTGCAACCGTGAAAAATTACTCGGCACTTTAAGCGCCTTTAAGCCGGAAGAAATTAACGCCATGGCTGAAGATGACGGCAAAATCACCGCAACCTGCAGTTTTTGCTCCGAAAAATACGTTTTTGATAAAAACGAATTGCTAAAACACTAATTAAGTGCTTGCATAAGCGCAAATTTTGTATTAAATAAAATTTATCTTAACTTAAAGACAAACTTTTTAGCTAAAAACAACGGATTAGAAAAATGAACAGATTACATAAAATTTTTGCGGCAGCCGCCGTTTTATTAATCAGCGCCTGCGCCGGTCAAGCCGATGTTGCCGAACCGCGCCGCTTTACCGAACCCCGCTTTGATAGCAAACCCAAAATTGAACTTCAGGTTGGCAAAATTGACGTTATTTCTGAATTTACCCCGTCTTTCACCCGCCCGAATGTTGAGCATCTGTTCCCGATTTCTATTGAAAAAACCGCTCGTATTTGGGCGCATGACCGCCTGGAAGCGGCTGATTTTTCATCTAACCGCGTGGCTGAATTTATAATTAAAGACGCCAGCGTTACCGAAACTGAAGAAAAAGCTCCGCAGCTGTTTTATAAAGACAACTTAAAATACCGCGCCACCTTGTCGGTAGTATTAAAAATCAGTTCCGCTAACGGACAATCGCAGGCTCAAACTTCTATTGAAGCATGGCGCGAGCTTACCATGCCGATTGACACTAGCATTGAAGATAAAGAAAAATACTGGAACGAAATGGTTTATAAGCTCTTTGACGAATTTAACATGCGCATGGAACAAAACATTCAGCAATACTTAAATATGTATGTTAAAAACAACAACGCAATTACAGAATATTAAAATTTAAGCTCCCGTTCGGGAGCTTTTTTAATGCCAGCTTTAACCCTAATTTAAACGATTCGGTGTTTTAATTTGTTTTATGATAAGCAAATTAAAAAATATATACCGAATTTATTTTAATCGCAAAATGGCGGCTTTAACCGCTTTGGGTTTTGCCAGCGGTTTTCCGTTTTTGTTAGTGTTCAGCACTTTAAGTTTATGGCTTAAAGAAGCCGGTTGGACTTATGCCGCCATCGGCGCCTTTTCACTCGTTAAAATTCCGTATGCTTTTAAGTGGGCGTGGTCACCTTTGCTTGATAATATCAAACTTCCGTTGCTTTGGCACTTAGGACGCCGCCGCAGTTGGGGACTTTTAATGCAAATTTTGCTGTTTTTGGCTGTTATGGCCATGAGCGCCGTCAATCCCGAATATCAGCACCGCTTAATTTGGATTTGCGCGGCGGCGGTTTGCTTTTCATCAGCCTCGCTTGATATTATTCTTGACGCCTATCGGGTTGAAACATTTAAAGACACTCCCAACGAACAAGCATCAGGAGCGGCGGTATTTGTTTTGGGCTATCGCCTCGGCTTAATTTTTTCCGGCGCCGGCGCGTTGTGGCTCGCTGCCATAATGAGCTGGAACAATGTTTATATGATTATGGCGTCAGGCTCCGTTATCGGTTTTATTACCTTGTTGCTGATTAAAGAGCCTAATACCGGATTTAAATATATCGCCGATTCGCATAAGCCGATTCGCACTCGCGTAACAGAATTTTTCACTCATTCGGTTAAAGCTCCGCTCCAAGATTTTACCAAGCACGAACATTGGCCGCTGATTATCTTCTTGATTTTTATTTACCGTATGAGCGACGCTTATTTTGCCCCGATGTCATTTCCGTTTTATGATGACATGGGCTTTTCCAAAGCCGAAATTGCGTATGTTATCAAAATTTACGGCATGGCGGCGACCATTGCCGGCGGGCTTTTCGGCGGAGTTTTGCTCAAAAAAATTGGACTGTTTAAGGGCTTATATTTGTGCGGCTTTATTCAAGGCTTAACCACTTTGTTATTCAGTCTGCAAGCCCTTGCCGGTCACAATGTGCCGCTCTTGACCGTCGTTATCACGCTTGAAAATTTTTCGTCCGGTATGGCAACCACTGCTTTTGTTGCTTACATCTCGTCATTATGCAACGTTCTGTACACCGCCACCCAATACGCGCTACTTTCATCGTTAATGAGCTTAGCACGCGATGTGTTTTCGGCAACCAGCGGACTGTTGGCGCAACTGGTTTCATGGCCGATATTTTTTATAGTTGCCGCCGCATTCAGTATCCCCGGCATAATTTCCGTAAAATACCTCGCCAACCGCCAAACAACTTAACTAGTATCCTGTTTTCTCTCTTCAGGCGGGGTGGTTAATACAACTTATGCACAGCACGGACTCGTAAATATTGCAAAAAAAAAACGCGAGCTAAAAATTTTTCAGAATTAACTTTTTGAGAGGATTTTATTATGAAATCAGATTTTAGCCGCTTTTTATACCACACTCTGTCATATTCGGGCTTACCCCGAATATCCAGATGGAAAAAATTTGCTAATTGTTTTGACCCAGACACGCCGATAATACACTTTTAAAAATGAAAAAGCACACGTTTCACAACGTATGCTTTTGGGTTAAGACCTAAGACCAGGAAGGATTAGATTTCGTAAAAGTCCTCCACTGGAATCTTCAGAACAATCTTTTTGACATGCTCAGAGCCATTGACAGCCATCCCCGGCATGTGCGCGAGGTCTGGTCCGATAACACAAGCATCGCCGGCGCGGAGGAGGACAGTATCTTTGATCTCACCTTTCATGAACATGATGTCCTTCTGAGGGTCATACTCCTGCTCCACTACGAACTCGTCCGTGATAGGAGCGAAATGAATGAGCTCTGTACCGGACACGACGATTTGAACATCAACCATCTTGCGATGCGCCTCAAAGCGAGAGGTGAGTTTTGTCTCATACTCTTCCGCATTTGCGAACCGTCCACCGTCAAAGTTATACCTCTTTGGAACAAAATTCTCCATCAGGCTCTCAACAAGTTGTAGCATATCTGCCGGAACTTGACCTTTCTTTGAAAGGGTTTTTATTGATAATTTCTCCATAATAATTTATTTTACGTGTATAGTTATACGCCATTGGCACATTTTTGTCAAATCTTTTTTTTGAGAAACTGAATACTTTTGACTTATTATTAATTTTTATGTCAAAAATTACTTAATTGTTAAAAAATACTCTTGACAAGCCGGGTTTAATAGCGTATACAAAAGCCACTTTTACATCGCGGGGTAGAGCAGCCTGGTAGCTCGTCAGGCTCATAACCTGAAGGTCGTTGGTTCAAATCCTTCCCCCGCAACCAACAGAATAAATAAGACCCTCTAAAGAGGGTCTTATTTATTTTAAAGATTATGAGTTAGATTTGAACCAACGAGAAAAGTTGGTTCACTACAAGCGAAAGGCGGGCGGAAAAACGCCGGTCGGCGGCAGCCGATGAGCGCAGTGGAGCGAACTTTGCGTAGCAAATGTAAGAACTAACCCTTCCCCCGCAACCAATTTTGGTCAAGGCTTTCGCGATTTTGTGAAAGCCTTCTTTTTCACCCTGTGCCGCACTGGTGCCTCAAATTTTCACACCAAAATTTTGCCGATTAAAGAAATAATCGGTGCCTTAAAAAGTATGATTCTGTTGCGAAATTTAAAAATGTTAAAAAATGGATATTCTTTAACATTTTCTCTGGAATTGCCGAAAATACTATAGTTTTGAAAAAGTCCAAAATACCAATAATAAAAAATGTTAAACTTTGTGCGGATTGACAGCATTGTTTAACATTTTGAAGATTTATAGCAAATTTATTCCCAAGTCTTATTCTTTAATGCTTCTGCTATTTTTTCGGTATCAGGCAACTCTTTACTATCTTTTATTTCCAATATTTGGCAAATATCAAATAGTCTGTTGCCCTGCGGCGCTCTTTTAGATGTTTTCCGAAAATCAGTTTTATAAAACTTTTCCACGAAGAAAAAACGATGAGGATGTGTCAATAAATCATAATCATAGTTTTTAGAATCCTTAATAGCACTTTTTATTCTGTTTTCCTCGTTATTATCAATATTTCCTATTTCATTTTTTACTTCTAATTGTAAATCATCTATATCTGTATTTTTGACTGTTACAACACACCTTTTGGTAATTTTTCCAATTGCACGCATTGATTTATTTGTATATAACCCTATGTAACCACAAGTAGAAAATCCTTTATCTGCTCCATCATAATATAAATTCAATTCCATATTTTTGTTTATTGTTGTTCCAGCCAACCTCATATCAACTTTAAATTTATTTTTAGGAAGTAAGTTATTGTCATCACAGTATGCAGCATAGTCATCTAAAATATCTTGAAATTCAGTATCTCTGTCATCTATACAATCGCCTACATATTCAATTAGTGAAGCAAAAGTAAGATGAATATGAGAAATGTTCTTATCTACACAGAGATTCCGTATATTGTCTCTATCTTCTTCAGAAATATCTTCGCAATCTAATGTTAGCAATAATTTATAATGTTCATTATTAAAGGCATCTATGTGTCCCTTTAGTTGTTCCATATTAAAATTATTGTGTAACTTTGTTTCTATAACCACCTTAAAACTTT
>JAJWCP010000063.1 GCA_021617435.1 Pseudomonadota bacterium | reverse complement strand
ATACCTTAAAATATTGATTAAAATTAGTGTGATAGTATAACTTTTGCGTTTTAAGTCAAGGGAGATGTTAAAAATTTAAACAAATTAAAGGTTTTTTAACAAAGGTGCGGATATGCTCCGCGGTGAATGTATTGCAAAGTCTTTATTTTAAGGAAGATATATATCTTGCGCTTATGACTAAAGATAGGCTTGTTTAGAGGGCTGAATTGCAGTATAGTTTAACTTGTAAACAAGAATATTTTTTAGGGGAAAATATTATGAAACACATTAATGAAAACGGTCGTTCCATGGTTGAAATGCTCGGCGTGCTTGCTATTATCGGCGTTTTGTCAGTAGGTGGTATCGCCGGTTATTCAAAAGCTATGAACAAATACAAAATCAACAAAACTACCGATCAGGTTTCAATGCTCGTTGCTAACCTTCGTACTTTGTTCTCATCACAAGGTGACTATGCCGGTTTGAACAATGGTCAGGCTATTAAATTCGGCGTTGTACCGAATGATATGTATGCTGCTGCGTCAAACAACACCTATGCTTCAAACTATGCTATTAAAAACGCTTTCGGTGGAGCTGTTACTATTGAAGCAGATGCTGCAAGATCAGCGGGTGACTCTGGTTCTGAAGCTTTCGTTATTACTTATGAAGGCTTGACGCCTGAAGCTTGCGTTACCATTGCAACCGGTGACTGGGGTTCTGGTCAGGCATCAGGCTTGATTGCTATTGCTGCCGGTAAGGATGTAGCCAATTCAGCAACTAAAGCTAAGGCTATTAAAACAGATACCGGTGATACCGGCTTGGCGTGTGCAGCCGACTCATGTGTCGTTTCTCCGGGCGCTGTTACAGCAGCCAAAAAAGCTCCGATGACTGTTAGCGATGCGGTTACCGCTTGTAGCGCTACCGGTTCTAACAACGTAGTAGCATGGAAGTACTACTAATCTTACAGGTTGGTGTTAATACACAAATTAAAAGGCTCTTGCTTAACGGCAAGAGCCTTTTAATTTGTCTGAATTTGCTTAGAGGCAGATGTTAAGGCAAAATAAAACCGCTCATCTGAGCGGTTTTATAAGTTTTTGATAATGGTTATTTTTCATCTAAATCAAGCTTAATGTGCAATTCTTTAAGCTGTTTTTCAGTGACGGTGTTTGGCGCCTGCATCATTAAGTCTTGCGCTTTGCCGTTGAGAGGAAAGATAATTACGTCGCGGATAATCGGCTCGTCAAGCAAGAGCATAACCGTGCGGTCAATTCCGGGAGCACCGCCGGCGTGCGGAGGAGCGCCGTATTTAAAGGCATTAATCATGCCGCCGAACTTGTTATCAACCACGCTGTGGTCGTAACCGGCAATTTCAAACGCTTTATACATAATTTCAGGCTTGTGGTTGCGAACCGCGCCGGAAGCAAGCTCAACCCCGTTGCAGACCATATCATACTGATAAGCCAAAATTTCAAGAGGGTGCTTGTTTTGCAAAGCGTCCATACCGCCTTGCGGCATAGAGAACGGATTGTGCGAAAATTCAATTTCGCCGGTTTCGTCATTTTCTTCATACATCGGAAAATCAATAATCCAGCAGAGTTTGAACGAGTTGTAATCAAACAGGCCTAATTCTTCGCCGATTTTGTTGCGGACTTTGCCGACAAATTTATTTAATACTTTTTCACCGCCGCCCATAAAGACAATCGCATCGCCTTCATTTACGCCGAATGTGGTTTTAAGCTCCGCCATTTTTTCAGCCGAAAAATATTTGGCAATGCCTTTAGGACCGTTTGCGGAAAGCGCAACATAAGCAATGCCGCCCATACTCTCAGCTTTAGCGTAAGCGTCAAGCTTATCAAAGAATGAGCGCGGCTTGTCACCGGCTTGAGGCGCAACAATGGCGCGGATTTTTTCACCGGCGATGACTTTGGAATCATAAACACCGAAACCGGAGTTGTAAAAGAACGAGGTGGCATCTTGAATAACAAGCGGGTTGCGCAAGTCAGGCTTATCGGAGCCGTATTTTAACATTGATTCCTTAAACGGAATGCGGATAAACGGAGCCTGATCAACTTTTTTACCGCCCGAAAATTTGTTAAAAATGCCGCCCATGGTGTGTTCTAAAACTTTAAACACGTCTTCCTGCGTGGCAAAAGACATTTCCATATCAAGCTGATAAAATTCGCCCGGGCTGCGGTCAGCGCGCGGGTCTTCATCGCGGAAGCACGGCGCAATTTGAAAATAACGGTCAAAGCCCGAAACCATAAGCAACTGCTTAAACTGTTGCGGGGCTTGCGGCAGAGCGTAAAACTTGCCGGGGTTAATACGTGACGGAACCAAAAAGTCACGCGCGCCTTCAGGAGATGACGCGGTTAAAATCGGGGTTTGATATTCGGTAAAGCCTTGTTCGGTCATTAAGCGGCGCATTTCGGCAATAACCTTGGAGCGCAAAATAATGTTGTTGTGAATGCGTTCTTTGCGCAAGTCAAGAAAACGATACTTTAAGCGCAGTTCTTCCGGCGCGTCGTCTTCGCCGAAAACCTGAATCGGCAAAACATCGGCTTCAGAATATACGGTTAAGGCTGATACTTTAACTTCAATATCGCCGGTCGGCATATTTTTGTTGACGCTCTCGCGGGCAACAACTTCGCCCTCAAAGCCGACAACGCTTTCAACCCTGATGTTTTCAATTTTTTCAAACAAATCGGAAGAAGAATCCACCACACATTGGGTTAATCCGTAATGATCTCGTAAATCAACAAAGCACAGGTTGCCTAAGTTGCGTTTACGATGTATCCAGCCGGCGAGCTTAACTTTTTTGCCGACATCGGAACTGCGGAGCTCTCCGCAAGTGTGAGTGCGGTATTCGTTCATTTTTTCCTCAATAAAATGTTAAAACAACTTTTTCAGTTGTAGAGCCCTTTTCAGATAAAAGCAACAATAAAATTAAAAAAATATTAAGCAATCGGAACTATCTTGGAAAAGAAGGTATTAAAAGGAAAAACAATGCAAATAATTGAAAATCAGGCAGAGCTTGAGAGCTTGTGCCAAGTGCTGAAGAAACAAAAATTTGTTACCATAGATTCGGAATTTGTGCGCGAAAAAACATATTTTTCAAAATTGTGCTTGCTGCAAGTGGGGTGGCTTGACGATGCCGCGATTGTTGACCCCTTGTCAAATGGGCTTAATTTGGAGCCGTTTTTTGCCATTATGCAGGATAAAAATATTTTAAAGGTTTTTCATTCCGGACGGCAGGATATTGAAATTTTTTATAATTTAAGCGGAAAAATTCCGCAGCCGGTGTTTGATACGCAAATTGCCGCCATGGTGTGCGGGTTCGGCGCTTCAGTCAGTTACAGCACGTTGGTGGCGGAAGTTACCAAAGTTGAGCTTGATAAGTCAAGTCGTTTGACCGACTGGAGCAAGCGTCCGCTTGATGTTAAGCAACTGGAATATGCCTTGCGTGATGTTACGTATTTAATTCCGTGCTATTTGTATTTGGATAAATATTTAAAAGAACATAACCGTGAAGAATGGATAAAAGAAGAGATTGCGGCTTTATGCAATGAAGAAATTTACAAGCCCGACCCTGAAAGCGCATGGCTTAAAATAAGGCACTCGGTGCATGGCGCGCAGTTTTTGGCGGTTTTAAAAGA
Organism: Pseudomonadota bacterium; assembly: GCA_021617435.1. Classification (GTDB taxonomy): domain Bacteria; phylum Pseudomonadota; class Alphaproteobacteria; order RF32; family CAG-239; genus CAAFZY01. Next base: position 5,131 of record JAJWCP010000063.1, on the reverse strand, counting down.
GCTGGCGGCGTGGCGTGAGCGTCGGGCGGTTAAGTTTAACACTCCGCGGCACACCATTATGAAAGACGATATTTTGGTTAATGTGGCGGCGGTGGCGCCAAAAACGGAGGCGGATTTATATAAGGTGCGCAATTTGCCGCAAGATGTGCAAAAAGGTAAGCTCGGGCGCGAGATTCTTGAGGTGGTAAACAAGGCTTTGAATATGCCGTTCAGCTCGGAGTTGCAAAAAATTGACCGCGCGCGGCAGGTTCATATTCCGCCGGCGGCAAGCGCTTTAATTGAGGTCTTAAAACTTTTGCTTAAAATTAAAAGCGAGCAAGAGGGCGTGGTGGCGCATTTAATAGCCTCAGAGCAAGATTTGCGCGATATTGCCTGCGGTAACAACGACAAGACTAATCCGGCGCTGAAAGGCTGGCGGTATGATATTTTCGGCAAAACGGCGCTGCTGTTTCGCAAAGGCAAAGCGAGCATTAAATATGACACCGGCATTAAGGATATTGTGATTGCCGAAGCGACCGATAGATAATTTATGTCAAATTTTTGTTGATTTTTACAAAAAAATTCGCTACTGTATTAACAGAAACCAAATTTTTTAAATATTATGAACAATATCGTTTTTATCAGTGCATGCGTTGCACTTTTGATTATCGCCCTTGTGGTTACAATTCGTTACCGCTCAGAAAAGAAAGAACAGGAACAAAAGGAGCGCTTTGAGCAATACTACCACGACCCTATCAGAGAGCTGGTTGCAGCGACTGAAGACGCAAGCGTGGAAGACATTGATCAGCGAGGTGATGTGCTTCCGTCAGGTCGTCCATTTCCAAGTGATGAATATTTATATAACATCACGAGGGAAGAGCTTGAGAGCTTCAGTTATGCTGATTTCGCGTGGCTTTACAACAGAGTATGGAGAAATTGGTACTCTGAGGAAAGCGACAGAGAGCGCCAAGACAAGTGGTGTTATATCTTAACATTGCTCAACGAGGCGTTTGAAAACCTCAGATAGCCTTCAGAAAAAGAAAATCCCTGATTGTTACCTCAGGTAACCTCAGGGATTTTTAACATGAAACTCTAAAAACAAAAGTATGAATCAAGCAATTAAAGTGGTGAACCCGCTGATTAGCCCTTCACCGCTCATTGCCCGCAAATTAAGCGAGCTGAACAAAATGGAAGACAACCTGCCGCAGGAGCTTGCGATGAAGTTGGCAAAAAAGATTCGCCCGGTTATCTCAGGCGCCTCGGCTGATGAATTGAAGTTTTCAATCAAAGGCAAGCCGGAAGGCACCAAGTTTTGGGTGGCAGGCGGCGACATCTTTCATGGCAGTTACGCTAACCGCGTGGTACCGATTATGCCGGCGGAGCATTTGAATAAAGTGACGGAAATCATCACTTATCACGGTTGCTCTTCTTGCGGGCGCGTGGCGCCGTCAGTGTATGAAGTATTGTCGCAAATTCCGGAAAGCCTCAGAAATGTGGTGACCGCATTTGAGCTTTACGCCAATGTTAGTTCGTGGTCGGAAATTTACAATGCTGAACTTGACCGCCATGTGCTCAACTGCATTTTGTATCGCGGCAATGTTCCGGCAAAAGTGGCAAAACAGCAGATTTTCTAGTAATTTCCGCGAAAACTTTTTGACTCCCGATAGTTTATACTGTCGGGAGTTTTACTTTTAAATTAACCTAATGGTCAGATTAAAAAATTACGCGCCGTATTTATATTGTTTGGTGCCTTGAGCGGATAGCTTAAAGGTTTTTGGTAATTTGTTGAAAGGAAACAATATGAAACAGAGTTATGATAATAAAAAATCGGGCGCCGCGTGGAAAACCGATAAAAAAGCGTCATCAGGCAAAGGCTGTGGTTGCGGATGCAACAAAATGGACGATGATGACGAAGAAGTGGTTGAAATTGAAACCGCGGAGTGGACTTCAAAATAAAGCAATGTTCTGATTGCGCCTTAAAAAGCCGGAAAACTACCGGCTTTTTTGTTTGAGTAAAGCTTTATTAATTATTTAATGCTTTAATATAGCCATAATTTGGCTGTGAAAATTGTTAAGGTGGATGCAATGCTCAGAATTTTTTGCAAAAAAGCGTTGTTTTTTGTTTTAAGTTATGCGTTGACAATGGCAACATTGGTCAGCACAACAGAGGCATATATGCGCCCGCTTCCACCGGATGATTTCGGTTCAATGTACAGAATGGCGACACGCGGCGATGTTGTTTCATTGCATGAGGCGGTTAGCCGCGGGTTAAATATAGACGCGGTAAATGATGACGGCGATACCGGCGTTTGCGTGGCGGTAAAACGGCGGGATGCTAGGGCTTATAACACATTCAGAGCGGCAGGAGCATCAGGCACTCCGCCTTGCAGGTGGCAAATTTCACATTGGGAGAGTTTTATTGATTCAGCGCCGGTGAAGGCTGGAGCTAAATGGCGCAGCACCGATTATACCATGCCGGTTTATACCAGCAGCGCTGAAAAATCTAATATGTGGTGGTGGATAGGCGGCGCAGCTTTAATCGGCGGCGGCGCGGCGCTTGCATTTAGCGGCGGTGGCGGCGGAGGCAGTGATGAAAGCGATAATAACGGCGGCGATGACCCAACGCCCTCAACCTGCGATACAACTCTTTATCCGATAACCGGCGGATGTCCGAGCAATGGCACTTGCTTCTCTTGTTCCGACAACTTAGGGGTACATTATAAACTTAATTCTTGCAACAGCGGGTATAGTATGAGCGCAGACGGGCTTTCATGTTTACAAGACCAAGTGCAGACTTGCGATACAACTCTTTATCCGATAACCGGCGGATGTCCTGATAACGGGGCTTGCGGGGAATGTACCGATTTAGCGGGCAAGCATTATAAATTAAATTCATGCAATGACGGCTACATTATGGCGGAAGATGAAAAATCATGCGCGCAAAAGCAGCTTGAACCTTGCGATACCGCGGTTTATACGATGACTTCATGTCCGGATAAAGCTTATTGCGGAGATTGTACCGATTCAAACGGAAAGTATTACAAATTTAACGGTTGTCAGAGCGGCTATTTTGTGGGAGCAGACGGAAAATCATGCGTGGAAAGACCGGAACAAGTAATCTGTAATACCGCGGTTTATAACTTAACCGGATGTCCGGAGGGAGCGCTTTGTTCGCCGTGTACAGATACAACCGGCACCTATTATAAATTTACGGGGTGTTTGGGAGGATATACCCAAAAACCTAACGAAGAAACTTGTGTTAAGGTCACGGAAAGCTCAGATTCTGATGTTGCCAATGATAAAATTTTGGTTATTGATGAGAATAATAAAGTCAGTGACGGCGATACCAAAATTATCGGGTTTTCAAATGCCGACAGTCCAAACTCAAATTTGTTTAACGCTAAAACCAAAGACGCTTTAATAACAATTGACGCGGTTAATAATACCACATTTAAGAATCATGATTTGGTGGGACTCGGTCCGATTAATGCGGGCAGTGTGCAAACGGTTAATGCATATGATGGCAAAACCGGCGACATTGTTATCAAAACCTATTACGGCACACACAGTATATACGGCATATACGGAAGCGGCACTTTGTATAATTCATTGAACGGGGTGGGTAATATTGAGATTAACTCACAGGGGGAACAGCTTAACAGCGGCACACAAATAAGCGGTATGCATTCATATAATTCCGACAAGTATTTATATAACGCTTTCGGCGGCACCGGAAAAATTACCATTAAGGTGGCGGCAGGTTATATTAACGGTATGAAAGGGGTTAATTTAATTAATGCTTATAATGGCGGTAACGGCGAGATAAATATAACCTCGAAAGCCAGAGATGTTGTGCGTGACGGTTATATTCGCGGCATGGCTTTCAGCTCAAACAACGGTGGTTTGGTTGCCAATGCTTATGCAAATGATGATTCGGTAACAACCGGTACAATTACTATTAATAATACGGACAGTAGAGAAGCCAGAGGAATCAGCGGCGGCAAAAGCCTGATTGATTGGGATTTGAGTTATCGTAATATGCTGATATACAACGCGTACGGAAAAAACAGCATCGGTAAAATTATAATCAACGGGCCGGGCGCCGGTATTGCGGTTGGTTATACAGACAATCAGGTTTATAACGGAGCCAACGGCGGTCACGGTTATATTGAAATCAGCAGCGACAGCGGAGCTTATTATTCCGGTAATATTGGCGGAATTTTTTTATATAATAGCAGTAATTACGGATATAACGGCAGCAATGGCGGCACCGGTGAAATTAAAATTTCATTTGCGAACACGATTTATGACCAAGAGGATGATAAAAAAATCATATACGGAATATATGGAGCGATAGACAATGGTTCACCGGACGGAGGCAAGGGCATAATAGACATTAATGTGGCGGATAATGAGGCGATTGGCGTGTATGGCGGCGGCAACTATAAAGATTCAAGCATTAAAATTGTGAGCAAATCCGGAACGGTAAAAGGTATAAGCAATGTGCGACATGTGCAGAGTGGCAATACGACCGAAATTAAAGAAAGTTTTGCCAGCTCTTATGTGAACCATAATAACGGAACCGTAACGGTGGAAACAAAAGGAGCGAATGCAACCGGATACGGTATTTATTCAAAAGGAGTTGACGCGGTTAATGATGTTTTGGGTAAAATCAGCGTTTCAAGCACAGATTCCGGCAATGCGTATGGTATACGTACCGAAGCCGGTAAGGTGATTAATAACGGAACGATAACTGTTTCTTCAGAAAGCGGCAACGCGTATGGTATTTGGGCGCGCGGCGGCAGTGTCGAAAATAACGGCAGCATTACGGTAAATGCGCCTACGGGGCGAGCCTACGGCATTTGTGCGCTTGAGGGCGCGACGGTTATAAATCGCGGAGAAATTATATTAAACAATACGCCATGTGAGGGCGTCTGCGACGGTTCTGTTGCCAATGGCAATTATATTAAGTTTGATGATATATCAACCTTGAGCAATGCTTCATTAATTTCAGCCGCCGGTTTGCTTGATTTTGATGCCATGGGCGGGCGGGTGATGCTTGCGGAAGGCGGGCGGTTTGCCGCCGATGAGCTTTCAGGCAGATTGTCGGTGGCGGCAGATATTACGGCCAAAGGGTTTAAAAACGAATATA
>JAJWCP010000062.1 GCA_021617435.1 Pseudomonadota bacterium | reverse complement strand
ATACTATTTTGTTTAACTTAATTTTTTTATTTATGACGTATTTTTCTGTACTAGATTGGATTTTGTGCGGCGTAGGCGTCGTACTGGTCATCTTTCTGCTCGTTCTGGTAAAGCAAATTTTATCGCTCCGCCGGGTTGTTCCTACCAATGAGGTGCACACTGTGCGCCGTGGTAACAAAACGCTTATTTATGGTGCCGATGTTTATGATGGAAAAAACATTTCATCCGGAAACACGTACTACAAATGGCCTACCTGGTTGCCATTCTTGGGAGTTTCAGTAAACATTCTGCCTTTGTCAGTATTTGACATCAGGCTCAATAATTACCCCGGATACGATAAAAATCGTTTGCCGTTCGCGCTTGATATTCAAGCCTTCTTCCGCATTTCCAATTACAAATTAGCGGCATCTCGTATCAGTAATTTTGACGAGTTGAAATCACAGCTCACCAGTATTTTGCAAGGTTCTTCCCGCTCATTGCTCGCCAACGAGGTTTTGAGTGAGATTATGGGCGAACGTAACAAATATGGTGAAAAGTTCACGCTAGCGATTGCCGAATCTCTCAAAAGCTGGGGTGTGGAATCCGTCAAAAACATTGAGTTCATGGACATCCGTGATGCCAGTGGCGAATGCGTGATTGAAAACATCATGAAAAAGAAGAAGTCTGAGATTGAAAAAGACTCTCGCGTGGCTGTGGCTGAAAACAACAAAGCCGCTGTAGAGGCTGAAATTTCCGCCAAACAGAGTATTGAACTCAGACAGCAAGACGCCAATGAAAGCGTCGGTCAGCGTAAAGCTGAAGTCAGCGCTAAAATCGGTCTTGCTCAAGAGGAATCTTCTCAGCGTATCAAAGACGCCGCCAAGATTACCAAAGAAAAGGAAATGGCGGTTATTGAGGTTGAAAAGGTGCGCAACGCCCAAATTGAGGAAAGCGCCAGATTGGCGGCTGCCGAAATTCAGAAAAAGGCAAGAATCGTTGAGGCGGAAACTTCTCAGCAGCAAATTCAAATTGCGGCTGAAGCCCAAAAGACCAAGGCTATCACCGAATCTGAAGGTAAAAAAATCGCTGCCGACAATGACGCTCTTGCCATTAAGGCAGTCGGTGAGGCTAACGCCGAAGCTGAAAACAAGCGCCAGATGGCGTCTGTTAACGCGCAAATCGCATTGTCAACCGAAATCGGTACCAATGCCGGTTATCAAGACTATCTGGTTAAAACCCAGTACCTTGAAGCATACAAGAACATCGGTATTGAGCAAGCCAAGAACCTTGGCAACGCCGATATTAAGATTATCGCCGGTGCCGGTGACGTGCAAAAAGGCATTGCCAAAGCGGCTGACGCCCTTTCTCCGAACGGCGGATTCGCGCTTGGCGGCATGCTAGAAGCTCTGGCTTCCACCGATGAAGGCAAAAAGCTCTTGGAAGGGCTCATGTCTAAGGTAAAGCCTGAGAATAAAGGCTAAACTTTAGTCCGCACTATTAAAACAACCTCTGAAAATTCAGAGGTTGTTTTTTTATTTACAAAAGCAGCTCTTTTACAAATTCTGCCGATATATCATAAACGCTTAACAGCTTGCTGCTGATGTTTTGCGTAATCGGGTGCGAGTTAGTGCATTTAACTGACTTAAACAAGCCGCTTTGCTCCATTTTTTCCAATGCACCTTTAACAAACACACCATGCACCGCCACCGTATGAATATCTTTGGCGCCGGCGGCTTTATATGCTTCCGCCGCTTTTATCAGAGTGGAGCCGGAACGCACTAAATCATCAAAAATCACCACATCGCGCCCTTTAACATCGGCATTTAAAGCAAGCACTTTTGTCCCAGCGCCGGATAAGCGTTTTTTCATGATATACGCCGTATCCAAACCAAGTTCATTACCCATTTTTTCAACCCATTTGGCGCGTCCCATATCAGCCGATGCCAAAACCGGATTTTCAGCGCAGCTTAAAATCATTTTTTTCATCACCGACCATGAAGTTAAATGCACAGGGTGTATTGTATGCTCAAAATAGTACGGTATGCCGGATGAATGTAAATCAAGCATATACACAAAATTACCGAACGGAGCCGGCGGCAGCGAGCTAAACAGCGCAGCGATATTTTTAGCGGTTACCACCTCGCCTTCTTTAGTGGCGCGTTCCATAGTTGAGTACCCGAAATATGGAATAAGCAGATACAACGCCGAGCACCGCTCCCTAACCAATGCCGACGCCACGTTATAAGCTTCAAAAATAGCGTTATCATTTGTAGTTCCGCAAATATAAATCGCCGGTTTATCTTTAATTTTATCAGCGTTTTCAATTTGCCAATAACGCTCGCCGTCCGGAAAGGTTTTAGTATTTATATCAACATTTTCAAACTGTCCGCACTGCTTCAAAAACAGCGATTTAAGATAATTATACTCATCAGATGACAACAAATTTATTTTCATAACGCGCTCCTTAAATTTAATCTGAGCTTATTTTAAATTAGCTTATGTATATTTGTAAACATATATATTGACTTGTTTCATTATTTCCCATAAATTTTTATACAAGGAGAAATTCAATGAAAAAATTTTTGCTTTTATATTCCGCCGCTTTTTTGTTTGGCATATCCGCCGCTCATGCCGGTAATATTGAATACGGTTACAACGCTCATGGCGATTACGTTCCGGTTAAAGTAGGCGGCAAACGTATAACTTACGGCTACAACGCGCAAGGCAATTATGTTCCGACCGCAGTCGGTAATGACAAAATTGAATACGGCTACAACGCTCAAGGCAACTACGTGCCTAAGACCATCGGCGATGATGACATCAGTTACGGTTACAACGCTCAAGGCAATTTTGTGCCCACCACCGTCGGGCATGAAAGTGTTGGTTACGGCTATAATGCCAATGGCGATTATGTTGCCACCTCAGTCGGTAATAAACAGATTAATTACGGTTACAATCCGCAAGGCAAATACGTTCCGGTTTCAGTCGGCAGACACTAACTTTTGGTAAACAACAACCAGTTAAACAGATAATACGCTTTAAATAAGCCGTAATCTTTTATGGTAATGAGAGGAGTAAACTTCTTTTCATTAGCAGGCACATAATATCTCAAGAAGCGACGATAATTCCAACCGTTTTGCACGGCAATTTGCAAACCAAAAGTAGAATTTTTCAAATAATCCTGTTCTTTTTTTGGGTTCATGGTGTTTACGGTAGACTGCGGATTGCTCACATAAGTGTAACAAGTATCTTTTACCGTAACCGCTTTGTGGGTTTGCGCCACAATTTGATGACTAAACAAAACATCTTCAAAATATTCATGCGGCGAAAAGTGCATATTGTATGCCGTTCTGCGGTAAAGTTTGTACCAAATAAAGCAGTTACGCGGCAGTTTTAAGGCTTCGTAAAGCTCAGCGGATGAGTTATAAACTTTTTGTTCCTTAAACTGCAAACGATATTTGCGTTTTAAATTTCCGTCTTTTTTGCTGATTTTTTCTATTTGTATGGAGGCAATCGCCATATCGGCATTGGTCGCCTCCGCCGCATTATACAGCGCTTCCAAAAAATTTTCTTTCAATAAGTCATCGGCGTCTAAAAAGGCAATATATTTACCTTTAGCCACTTCTAATGCTTTATTCCGCGCCACGCTTTGCCCGGAGTTAGGTTCGGAAATAATTATAAAACGCTTATCTTTAGCGGCATACTCTTGCAAAATTAGCCCTGATGAATCGGTTGAGCCGTCATTAACGCAAATGGCTTCCCAATCCTCAAAAGTTTGCAACAATAAAGAATTTAATGAATCGCGCAAATAGCGCTCACTGTTATAGACCGGTATAATAACTGAAATTATCGGAATTTTCATTTCATCTTTCCACCTAAATTAAACATATCTATATATAATACCACAAACTCTCATAACGCAACATAAATTTGCCACCTATAAAAAATTTGCCTCACCGCTTGACAAAAATTTTGTATATGCTATTATAACGTCATAATTTAATCAAATATGGAGATTTATATATGTCTGACGTTGTTTATGTCGGTATTCGCACGCACAATTCATCTGAAATAATGGGCGAAACTTTTCAATCGGTTTACAACCAAACCTACCCTAACTTAAAATTAGTTGTTTATGATGACCACTCCACCGATGACACTGCTGAAAAATTAAATAAGTGGCAAGAAAAATTTGCAGGTAAAGGCATTAGTGTTGAGGTATTATCCGGCTCTGAAAATTTGGGTTGCGGCAAGGCGTTTGAAACCTTAGGTCGTGCGGTTGCAAGCCGTATGCGCAACAACGATACTTTTGTTATGATTGACAGCGATGACACCTTCACCTCTGAAAACGCCATTGCCAATATGATGGTGCAAATGAAAAAAACTAAAGCCAACGTTTTAATTGCCGGTTTTCAGTTACAAGGCGACATGGATTTAGTTTTAAACTGGAACAGCGGCACTCCGCACAACAACCTTTCGCATAAATTGGGCGGCTTAAACAACAGCGTTACGGTTGAGCAAATGCCTGAAATTGCCTCCGCCGCCGACAGTATCGGTTGGACCAAAGTTGTTAAAGGCGAAATTTTTAAGCCCTATATGCAGATGTTTCCAAACGTTAAAAAAGAAATGTCCGTATGTGAAGATTTTCCGAGTCTTGCGATGTTATTGTACAAAAACGCCAAAATAACCGGCTTAAAAGACACTCCGTACAATTACTTTAAGCATGCCGGCAGCGTTACCGTTCAGGCTCGCCCCGAAGACTTTTCGGTTATTCGCATCGGCTACTTAAAAACCTTGCAAACAATGGTTCAAGACAACCGCGATAGTTTTGTTCCGTCCGCCGAACAGCACGTTAATGCCTTTCTTGAAACTAAATACGCGGTTATCAGCTCCATTGTTGATAAAAAAGCGCAACAAGGCTATTTAACCGGCTATACCAAGCAAGATTTTCAGCGTGATTTTCACCGCGCTATTGACTGCTCTGATTTGAAATTAGGCGATGAACCGCCGCTTGCGCAAGCAATAAAGAACAAAAATTCAAAAACATACTAAAAACCAAAATCCCCTTGAGCATAATGCGCAAGGGGATTCTTGTGTTTACTCGCTTAAAATTAAAGCTTCTTAAATACGATTGACGAGTTAGTGCCGCCAAAACCGAATGAGTTAGACATCGCGGCTTTAATTTCTTTCTTTTTAGCTTTGAGCGGAACCAAATCAATATCGGCAACTTCTTCTTCAACCTCATCTAAGTTTAAGGTCGGCGGACAAACTTGGTCACGCAACGCCAAAACGGTGTAAACCGCTTCAACCGCGCCGGCCGCGCCGAGCAAGTGCCCGATGGCTGATTTAGTTGATGACATTGAAACATGCTTCATATCATCGCCAAACAAACGCTTAACCGCCAACGCCTCGCCGACATCACCGGCCGGAGTTGAAGTTCCGTGCGCATTGATGTAGTTAATGTCTTTCAGCTCAACCCCATGCTCTTTGGCGTGCTCAGCCGCCATTTTCATAGCGCGATACGCGCCATCGCCTGAAGGAGCGGTAATGTGATAAGCGTCGCCGCTCATACCGTAACCGACAACTTCGGCATAAATTTTAGCGCCGCGGGCTTTAGCGTGCTCATATTCTTCCAAAACAACCGCGCCGGCGCCCTCGCCCATTACAAAGCCGCTACGGTGCTTATCCCATGGGCGCGAGGCTTTTTGCGGCTCTTCATTAAATTCTGCCGTAACCGCGCGCATACGGGCAAATCCGCCCAAACCAAGCACATTAACCGCCGATTCCGCACCGCCGGCAACCATCATATCAGCATCGCCCATCGCAATAATGCGGGTAGCGTCGCCAATAGCATGCGTACCGGTTGAACAAGCGGTAACACAAGCATGGTTCGGTCCTTTAAGCCCGAACATAATGGAAAGATTACCGGAAATAAGGTTAATCAAGCAGGCAGGAATAAAAAACGGCGACATTTTTTTAATACCAAACTCATTAAATGATACTGAGTTTTCATAAATGGTGCTTAATCCGCCGATACCTGAACCCATCATAACGCCGAAACGATATTTTTCTTCTTCGGTTTCAGGAATATAGCCGCAATCGCGGATAGCATCAGAGCCGGCAGCCAAACCATACAAAATAAACTTATCGTTCTTTTTTTGGTCTTTCGGCGGCAACACGCTGTCAGGGTTAAACTCCCCTTCCGCATCGCCCCACGGCACCTGACCGGCAATTTTAACCGGTATATCTTTTAAGTCAATATCTTCAATTCTTGAAATTCCGGACTCGCCGTTCAGCAAACGCTTCCAGTTATGTTCAACTCCGCGTCCCAAAGGTGAAATCACACCTAAACCGGTAATAACGACTCTTCTCATACACTCACCTATTTTAACATTTAACGATTTATATGAAAAAACTCGCCTGATAGCAGCGAGTTCTCACACTTAAATAAAGCCACAAGACTTACGCATTCTTAGAAAGGTAGTCAATAGCATCTTTAACAGTCAGAATTTTTTCTGCTGCTTCATCCGGAATTTCGCAACCGAATTCTTCTTCAAATGCCATAACCAATTCTACTGTATCCAAGCTGTCAGCACCAAGGTCATCAATAAAGCTTGCGCTTTCGGTAACTTTAGATTCTTCAACACCAAGGTGTTCAGCGACGATTTTTTTAACGCGATTTGCGGTATCAGTCATGTATTTAAACCTCAAAAAATTATTAAAACAAATTTCCAGACCACAGCGGTCTTGATGTGTTGTTAGCAAATTTTATGCCTTTTAGCAAGCATTTTTTTAAAATTACCCATAAAAAAAGCCTTGTTTAGCATTTAACGCCTTGAAAATGCAAAATTTTATTGACTGTAACAAATGGTTATAAATAGTGTATAAATATGATTGTTATTTAAAAAAATATAACTATATTTCTATGCAGTTAATAAAAGAACGAACATACAGGAGAATATAAATGAAAGTTGGTATTATCGGAGCCGGACAAGTCGGCAGCGCCACCGCATTTGCGCTTATTATGCGCGGTGTTGCCCGTGAAGTGGTGTTAATTGACTATAACCAGAAAAAAGCCGAGGCAGAAGCGTTAGACATTACGCACGCCACTACTTTTGCTTATGCCAGCAAAGTTTATGCCGGTAACTACGCTGATTTAAAAAATGCCGATGTTGTAATTATTACTGCCGGAGCCAACCAGCGCCCCGGTGAAACCCGTATTGACTTAATGTCACGTAACGCCGCCATTTTTAAAAGCATTGTTGCGCCTTTGATGGAAAATGCGCCTGACGCCATTATTTTGGTTGCCTCTAACCCTGTTGACATTATGACTGATTACACCTTAAAACTTTCAGGACTGCCTAAAAACCGCGTATTCGGAAGCGGCACCATTTTGGACACCTCACGTTTCAGAACTCTTTTGGGCGAGCATTTAGGCGTATCTTCAAAATCTATTCATGCCAATGTGCTTGGCGAACATGGTGACAGCGAAGTTTTAATTTGGTCAAACGGTGATGCCGGCACCTTGCCGATTGCCACCCTTGCCGATGACTTAAAACGCCCGCTCACCCCTGAGGTTAAAGCCGATATTGATGACAACGTACGCAACGCCGCTTATAAAATTATTGAGGGCAAAGGCGCCACCTGCTTCGGCATTGCCGGCGGTTTAGCTCGTATTTGTCAGGCTGTCAGCACCAACGAAAACGCTATTTTAACCGTTTCATCATTTCATGAAGATGTTGAAGGCGTTAAAAACGTATGCCTTTCATTGCCGACCGTCGTTAATAAAAACGGTATTGAACGCGTAATTTACCCGCGCTTGTCTGAAGAAGAGCACGTGTTGTTACAGGCCAGCGCACAAAAACTTAAAGATTACAGCATTCAAGACTAGCTTATACATTATTAAAAGACGCTTTAACAAAATAAAGCGTCTTTTTTATTTTAATCATTGCAATTTGATTTTAAATTATCATAATTAAGGAGTATTAATTTTAACCGAAAGGATAACCTCTATGACCGATATTGAAAAATCCGAGCCGCAAGAATCCGCCGTTGTACGTGTACGCTCTGAATATAAAAAGCCTGCAACTGCCGCTTGCGCCAAATTAAGTATGATACAATGCTTCTTCAATGCATATATTAACTATTTTAAATTTTCCGGCCGCGCCTCGCGGTATGAATACTTTTCATTCATCCTTATGTTTATTTGCGCGGTTGTCGCAATAATTGTTTTATGCGCCTTAATCTCGCCGTTTTTGTTTGTTTTATACGGATTGTTTGCGCTTGCTTCAATTATCCCGATGCTCTCAATCACCAACCGGCGCTTGCACGATACCGGTCATAACTTATGGAACGGCTTGTTTAACTGGTACGTATATTCCTCTGTTTTCGGCATGGTTTCTATAAGTATCACTTACGCTATGATATCACCGAAAGGAATGTTAATTTCGTACCTTATAACTTTTGTGTTAATGATGTTTGCTCAAATTCGTTATTTGGTGTTTGTATGCAAACGCGGCGGAACTGATAGCAATAACTACGGAGAGGCTCCGAAATCAAATGACGAAAAGCACGAACAAACTGCCTTTTGGATGATTATCATCTTTTTTGTCATTATAGTTTTTGCCAATATCATTTCATTTATGATGACGCCGGAAAAAAGCTCTTATGTTGAGCAAAACTCATCATACAGCCAATCATACAATCACTAAGCTGTTAAAGTAAAAATCCCCTTCATCACTTAATGAAGGGGATTTTTGTATACAACTTATGCACAGCACGGACTCGTAAATATTGCAAAAAAAAAACGCAAGA
>JAJWCP010000061.1 GCA_021617435.1 Pseudomonadota bacterium | reverse complement strand
TGCCCGTACTGCACTGCCAAAATAACCAAATGGCCGCCGGTTGATGATAAAGTTGACGAGCTTGAAGATAAAGTTAAATATTTGCGCTCCAAAGGTATAAATTTCAGATATTTTATCTTTTGCGGCAACGGCGAGCCTTCGCTACACGGTTATGATACCATCCGCAAAGTGGTTGAGGCCACCCGAAATGTTAATCTGTTTGATGAAAAACGCTTTCAGTCATCGGGAAATATCTTTTTTGAGCCGGATAAACTTAATTTGATTAAAAATGACTTTATTGTTGAAATTACCCGAGTTGATTTTAACAGCAAAAAAGATATGGAAATTTTAGGATATAAGCAAGATTATATCAATTCTCCTTTATTTTCAGAGGCAAATGTGCGCTTAAATTATGTGTTGCTTAAACATAAAAGCTTTGATGATTATTTGGCGGAAATCAAACAATATATTGACAAGTACCCCAATATTAAAACCATCAGTCTTAAAACTTTGAACTTAAACACCTTAAACGGCAAAATTGACAATCCGTATTCACGATGGATTACAGATAATGCTTTAACCAAAGATGACGCTCCGAAGGTTATTGAAGCCATGAGCAAACATGCCGATGTTATCAGACATGACAGCGAGTTTTTTGACCGCATTGAGTGGAATTATAAGGGTGTGCCGGTAACGTTTTACATAAAAAAACTTTCGTACGGAATCTCTAATGTGGTTTGTTACGGCGGAGAACTGGTTGATTACCATTTAAACAAATTAAATCTTTAATAAACGCCATATTTGTTAAAAAGGACTATGAAATGACTCAAAAATTACTTTTGGCCATAATGCTCGCGCTGTGCGCCAATCAGGCAAAAGCCTTAAATTATTTTGAAGCAAAACAAAATTTTGAAGATAAATATAAGGTAAATCTTGGAGCCGACGGCGCATATCGCCTTCAAAACTTAAAATCACAAAATGTGTCGCAATTATTTATAACTCCTTATTTGCGCAAAAACATATCCGACAATAAATACGGTAAAACTGATTTTGATTTTTCCATGAATATTGTGCGTTTTGGCGGCCAAAAACCTGCGGATACGGCGTCGCGTTACGGCATAGCCACGCTGTTTAACAGCTATGATGCGGATTATACCGAATTATATGAGCTGTATTTTTCCTATACCCTGCCGTCTGAATTTAAGCGAATAACGATTGGCGCCGGACAAATTCCTGTCTCAAAATTTGATAGCCCGACAACAAGCGATTTGCAAAGTTACGGTTTTTTAAATTCGGCAACCTCGCAAAACACAACCTTTATATATCCGACGGCGGGTATTGGCGCTTATGCGCAGGTTGAATTAAGCCAAAATGTTACTGCAAGCATGGGCGCGGCCGATGCAAGCAATCCGCTCGCGGACGGAATACGGCTCAGCGGATTTGGTAAAAATTCTTATTTTACGTCCGTTCATTATACGCCGAATTTTTATAACTGCTATAAAGGCTCATACAGTTTGTTGTTATACAGCAAGCCGCATGTTAAAAAGGCTCCGTATTCAGGGCAGGGATGGTCGTTGTATTTTGCGCAAGACGTCAGCGACAAACACAGCCTGTTTTTACGGATAAACGGCGCCACCGGTAACAATGTGACGGTCAACGGTTCATATTCAGTCGGCTGGCTGTGGTTAAATCCGTTTAACCGCCCGCAGAATGATAAGCTCGGAGTGGCGTATTCTGTTAATAAAATAAACAAAAAAGCAACGGATGATGTTGTTTATCACCGCTATGAACACATAACGGAAGCTTATTACGATTATAAAATAACTGAAAATTTTTCGTTGCTTTCTGATGCGCAGCTGTATTTAAGGCGCGGGTTTGCAAAAACAAATTCACCGGCGGCGGTTGTTTCGCTCGGCCTTAACCTGAGCTTGTAGCTTAAAATTGATACGATGCCTCATTTTTTGCTTGCATATTGATTTAATTTGTATTATTTTAGGCTCACTTCCGAGAAAGCGGATACTTGTATCCCGTTTTAAATTCATGTTTAAAACTATCGGGACAATAACCTAATAACAATATAAGGATTTAATTTTATGAAAAGTATCGTTTCTGCAAAGAAAAAACCTAGCCGTCGCTATGGCGTAAACCTTTGGGGTGATGCCAACAGCCCGATTAACAAACGCAGCTATGCTCCCGGTCAACACGGTCAAAGAAGAAAAAAGACCACTGACTACGGCGAGCAATTATATGCAAAACAAAAATTGAAAACCTACTATGGTAACATTTCAGAAAAACAGTTCCACAAATATTACGCCGAAGCTATTCGTCGTTCGGGTGACGCTGCTGAAAACTTGGTTGGTTTGCTTGAATCACGCTTGGACAACTTGGTATACAAAGCCAAATTTGTTCCGACCGTATTTGCTGCTCGTCAGTTTGTAAATCATGGCCATGTAACCGTAAACGGCAAAAAAGTAAATATTCCTTCATACATGGTAAAAGTCGGCGATGTTATTGAAGTCAGAGAAAAATCAAAATCTATGGCTTTGGTTGTAGCTTCTGTTGAATCACAGGGTCGTGAAGCTCCATCTTATTTGGAAGTTGACAACAAGAAATTGTCGGCGAAATATACTTTTGTACCAAAATTTGATGATATTCCGTATGCGGCTCTTATGGAACCGAATCTGGTTATTGAGTTTTACTCCAGATAGTTCGGAAATATTACTCAAAAAAAGAGCGGGGATTTACTTCTCCGCTTTTTTATTGTTGTGGATAGGTATGTATAAAAACTTGTTATTGCCGGCGTATGTGTAAATAATAAAGTAGCTATTGACAATAACAGGATTAATAAATGTACACACGTCATTTTCGTTCGCCGCTGACTTTTGAAAGTGAAAAATTTTTCCGAGGTCATAAAAATCCACAAAAACATAAAATCCCGATTTTAATACTCAGCACTTTGTTAAAAGCGTTGTATATGTTTTTGTTAATGGCGATTGACTTAATTTTATTTACCGGTTCCGGCAATTTAAATATTTTCGGCACCAATTATGTTTTGACGGCGGAATTAGTCGGCTTGATGGCATTTATGCTTGCGGTATCAACGGTTTTGATGGTGATAACCTCCTTTTCATCATGGACGCAAAATATAATCTGCGCTTTTGCAACCTGTTGGTTTTCAATTGTGCTATTTAATCAGTTTGCACAGTTTGATACGCAAACTTTTTTGGGCGAATATATACAAAATTTTTTAGGCTCGTCAACCCCGCAATTTTTATATGTCGGCTCATATATTGTGGTTTCGGTTTTGCTCTCGCTGCTTGTGTTATGGCTTTTATGGCGCGCTAATATTATAATTTTAGCCGTATATGTGCTGTTGTTTGTAGTTGCGTTTGTCGGAATTTTGCGTCATGAAGTAAACAATATGCGCAATCAGCATGATTTTATTGAGCTTTACCAGTCGCAACTCAAAGATTATTCTTCCGATGATGATAAAAAGTTTATTTATTTCATGTTGCCCAATTTGGCTGCCACCAAGTATTTTTACAGTATTAATGACGCCAAAGCTCAAAATGTTACCAAACTGATAAACGGTTTTTACGCTAAAAATAAATTTAGCGTATTTTCAAACTCTTATAACGAGGAAAACAATTCGTTCATTAATATGGTGCTGGCGGTAAATTTATTTAGTGATGATGTCGCGTCCAAGCATATTTTGGATACCATGATGATTTATAAACACTGGAAGTTTTTTAATGTAAATGATGAATATATTTTCTTAAAAGACAACCAGATGTTTGATACCTTCCGCAAAGCCGGATATAAAATTTCGGCATATAAATCGCGCGGGTTTGATTTATGCCATAAAAATCATGTGTTTAACGTTGACAGATGTATGGAAAAATTAAATCGCCCGGTTAACTTGTACAGCTCAAACATGAGCTCTGTTGACCGCTCGCAAGTGCTCTTGATTGAGTGGATTTCAAGCATGAAAATCTTTAAGGATATGTCCGGTATTTATCAGGCTTTGCGTATTATCGGGCAACCTGAAACAATGCCGATGGTAGGTATAAATTATAACAACCTGTATGTTATCAATTCCGTTAAAACCTTTGATATTTTAGCCGAAGACGTAATTAATGACAAAGGCGCTCAGGCTTATTTTGTTTATGCCGATATTCCGTCCGATATGTTTGTATATGACGAATTTTGCAATATTAAACCGCGTGAGCAGTGGGTTAATATGGAAAATATGCCATGGATAAAAACTGATAACAGTATGGCCAAACGCAACGGTTATTTTGATCAAACTCAATGCTTGTTTGGTAAAATGCAAGAATTTATCAACAAACTTAACAATGTCGGTCTGTTACATAAATCGGTTATTGTTATCAACGGTATGTCCAGCGTTGATGACTTCCGTAACATTCCGTATGATGATTTTATCAATAACTTTTTGTATGATAAAATGTCAATGTTAGCTATTAAGTCACCTAATAACAAACAGATTGTCTTAGATAACAGCGTGTGCCGCACGCAAGACATTTTGCGCCGATACATTTATCATGACGGTACCTGTAAAGGTTTGGAATCGGTTAATATTCACCAAAGCTTAAAAGATGAACTGCAACGTAAGCTGCAATCACTTGATATAACACAAGAACAGGCTAACCAAGCGATTCCTGATTTTGAAAAATGGTATGCAAAATGGTGCTATATTAACAAAATTAATGACGATTTCAAACCCGATATTGTCACCAAAGACAAATCGCAGGCTAAAAATACTCTGAAGCAACAAGATGGTGATACTCCTGAATTAAAAAATGAGTTACTACTGAAAGAGACAAATAACTAATGAGTCCGGTTTGGAAACAACGATTTACCGCATTTAAGCAAAATAAGCGGGCTAAAATTTCAGCCCTATTGTTTATTTTGATATTTATCGTATCGGTATTTTCTGAACTTATTGCCAACGATAAGCCGCTGTTGTTAAAGTATAAGGGAAACTTTTATTTTCCGATAGCAATCACTTATACCGATAAATTTTTTGGCGGCGATTTTCCGACGCCTGCTGATTATCAGGATAAGTATATTGCGGAAAATATCAAAAATAACGGTTGGATGTTAATGCCGCCGATACCTTTTTCATATAACACCGTTGACTATGAGATTAGCACTCCGGTGCCGTCAGCGCCGGATAAACACCACCTTTTAGGCACAGATGACGAGGGCAGGGATATAGCCGCCCGTATTCTATACGGCATCAGATTGTCCGTACTGTTTGCCTTTTTGCTGACCTTATTTTCTTCTGTTATAGGTATTGCCATTGGCGCAATTCAGGGTTATTTCGGCGGCAAAACCGATTTAATTTTGCAACGCTTTATTGAAATTTGGGAATCTTTGCCGCAACTTTTTATTTTAATAATTGTTGCTAGCGTATTTTTACCGACATTCTGGACAATTTTGCTGATTTTAATGCTTTTTTCTTGGACATCATTGACTTCAATGGTACGCGCCGAGTTTTTGCGAACTCGTAATTTTGAATATGTGGCGGCGGCAAAAGCCTTGGGAGTTGGCAATTTTCGTATTATTTTCAGACACATATTACCTAATGCTTTAGTCACAAGCGTAACTTTTATCCCATTTATTTTATCAGAAGCCATCGTGGCGCTAACCTCGCTTGACTTTTTAGGGTTGGGACTATCAGGCGACTATCCGTCATTGGGCGATTTAGTCCGGCAAGGTAAAGATAACCTGCAAGCTCCATGGATAGGCATTACCATTTTTATCGTGTTATCCGGATTGTTGACTTTGCTGATTTTTATAGGCGAGGGAGTGCGCGATGCTTTTGACACGAGGAAAACCCGATGACCGAAAATTTGCTTGAAATTAACAATTTATCCGTCAGCTTTAATCGTGACAACAGAGATTCCTTTGCCGCCGTTGATAATATTTCTTTTGCTTTAGGGAAAGGAGAGGTTTTTGGCATAGTCGGCGAGAGCGGCTCCGGAAAATCAGTAACTGCATTATCTGTTTTGGGTTTACTGCCGCGCGGCAAAGCCAAACTTTCTGCTAATTCTTCCATAAAATTAAACGGGCAGGAACTTATTGCCGCTTCTGAAAAAGATTTACGTCAAATTCGCGGCGGGCAAATCGGATTTATATTTCAAGAGCCGATGTCATCCTTAAACCCGTTGCATAGAGTAGGCGAACAAGTGGCTGAAAATCTGCTTATGCACCAAAAAATAACGATAAAACAAGCCAAAAGACAAAGTGTAAGACTTTTAAAATTAGCCGGTATTAAAAATCCGGCGGCAAGGTATAATGCTTATCCGCATGAACTTTCCGGCGGGCAGCGTCAACGCGTGATGATAGCCATGGCCATCGCCAACAATCCGCAGATTTTAATTGCCGATGAACCGACGACAGCACTTGATGTTACAATTCAAGAGCAAATTATAAATTTGCTACTCAATTTGAAAAACAAATTTAATATGTCAGTGCTGTTTATTAGTCATGATTTACGCTTAGTGCGCAAAATTGCAGATAAAATAATTGTGATGAAAAACGGCAAAATCGTTGAAAGCGGAGAGGCTGAAAGCATATTTTTACACCCGCAAGATAGTTACACTAAAAAATTAATACAAGCCTCTTCGTTGTTGAAAATAAATAAAAAACCATCCGGTAAAGATGTTTTAAGCGCCCGTAACATAACAGTCAGTTATCCTCTGGAAAAAAGCTTTTGGGGTAGGGCTACCAAACGTCTGTTTGCCGTAAATGATGTGTCGCTAAAGCTCTGCCAAGGGCAAACTTTAGGGTTGGTCGGCGAGAGCGGCTCCGGTAAAACCACGCTGGGCATGTGTTTAGCCAATATGATTAAATTTTTCGGAACAATAGAATTGGCGGGCTTTAATATAAACAGCCGTGAGTTCCGTAAAAATGTGCAAATTGTGTTTCAAGATCCGTACAATTCGTTAAATCCTCGTTTAAGCGTGCTTGAAATTGTATCTGAAGGCTTAAAAGTGCATTTTCCGCGCTTGAAAAACGCAGAAATTAAGCAAAAAGTTATTACTATGTTATCTGAAGTCGGTTTAACAGCAAATGACTTGTATAAATATCCACATGAATTTTCTGGCGGACAACGGCAGCGCATAGCCATTGCCAGAGCTTTGATAGTTAATCCGAAGCTGATAATTTTAGACGAGCCGACTTCAGCGCTTGATGTAACCATTCAGGCACAAATTATTAAATTACTTAATGAGTTGCAACAAAAATACAACATCGCTTATGTGTTTATATCGCATGATATGCGTGCCGTACGAGCAATTGCTGATAGCGTTGCCGTAATGAAAGACGGCAAAATTATTGAACAAGGGCCAACGGATGAGATATTTAATAATCCGCAATCAGAATACGCCAAAACACTAATAAAAGCCTCTTTATTGTAATTTTCACTCGTTTTGTATACATAATATACATTATGCGACAAAAACATGTTTTAAGAACGCCCTTTTAGATTAATGACCTTGCTGTTTTGCTGTATTTATTTTTTGTACCGGATAATCATATATAAAATGGTGCCGGCAAAATAAAGTGAAATCAAATTAAACAAAATCATCTGCACGGAGTGTAAATAAATACCATAAACCACCCAACAAATCATACCGGTGCAATAAATGATATAGCTTATTAATGACAGGTCTTTTACGTTTTTACTTTTGATAGTCTGTAATGTTTGCGGCAAAAAGCATGTCGCGATGCATAATCCGGCAATATAACCGACAATTTCAGCAAATATGTTCATTTTCTACCCTCTTGATTGTTTCAGGTTCAAGACCTGTACTAACCAACATACGTCGGAAACAAAAAAAGGAAACTTGCGTTTCCTTTTTTAATGGCGGAGAGTACAGGACTACGCTGTTTTTAACAGCTCTTCTCTTAGGCATCTAAATTCGCTGCGGTCGCTCTGCTCCCTTGCTCATTAAGATGTTACAAAGAGCTTGCAGATAAAAACGCCATATTAAAGGCGTTTTTACTTAGCGCTCCTTACGGTTCGTGTCCTGTACTAACCAACATACGTCGGAAACAAAAAAAGGAAACTTACGTTTCCTTTTTTAATGGCGGAGAGTACAGGACTCGAACCTGTGCATCGCTTTAACACGATGACGGATTAGCAATCCGCTGCATTACCACTCTGCCAACTCTCCGTGGTTGCGACTATATTTAACGTATCTTTTCCTTTTCGTCAACTTATTTTTTTAACTTTTTAAATTTTGTTAAAAACGGATAGTTTCGGCAGAATTTTATTACAAAGCAACACTCCACAGGCCGTGAATATTGCAATATTCATACGCTTTTACAACTTCATCATCAGCAGTAAGCTCAAAAATTGCCTCCGGCGCCTCACCTGCTCTTAAATGTTTTAATTGATAGCCTGTTTTTGTTTCCAAAATAATCCACATAATGTAATGTTTCGGCTCCATCGGGTGCTGAATACTTCCGATTTTTACCACTACATTATTACCGGTTTGTTTAATAACCGGCACATGCTTTTCAGCCGAAGCATCAACCGTATTTTCCGGTATTTTTTCCATGTGTTCGCCGCAACACGAAAGCGGCGCGCCGGAATTGTGCAACAAAGTAACAATATTTCCGCAATGATTGCATCTATAAAATTCCATTTTAGCCTCCTTAAAGATTATTATCTATTTTATAATAATCATAAAACTTAACTTTACAAGCTGTTATTATTTTTTTACATATGCAGCCGCATTCATTTATTCGTTCCTTTCGTAAAAAATCATATAAAAAAGGGACGTTTCCGCC